>CAZXOJ010000032.1:0-24051 GCA_964642325.1 uncultured Bacteroides sp.
GCGGACAAAGGTTTAAATATTATGTCTTTTGATGTGGCATTTTCAATAATGGCAAACCTTTTAGCAGGATACTCCCTGATCAGGTTATTCAGGAGGGTTGTTTTTCCGGCACCCAGAAATCCGGTAATTATCCCAACAGGTATTTTATCTTTCGAAAGCTCCATAATTATCTCTGCAAAAGTATAAAAACGTACATTTTATGAATTAAAATAAATACTATATTTACCGTTCATTCTCGACAATTGTAAATTATTAAGTATAGATCAAAATGGCGAATGTAAAAAAGACAAAAGGAACCATAGCCATCCTTACCGGTGGCGGAGATGTACCGGGACTGAATCCGGCTATTCGGGCAATCACTATCAGGGCACTCAGGGAAGGATACAGGGTAATCGGCCTGCGAAGGGGCTGGGCCGGGATCATGGAACTGCAGCGTGACAAAAAGATTAACCCTAAGGATAGTTATATTGTGCTGACAGAGGAGATTGTGAATCGTGCCGGACGTACCGGTGGTACCTTTCTGCATACATCAAGGACACGGCCGAGCCATGTACCTTTGGCAACCGTCCCCATTCATCTTAAGGACACCTACAAGGAGGAAGTAAATGACCTCACCCCTGAGATCATTAAGAATCTTGAATACCTCGGTGTTGATTTTCTGATCCCAATAGGGGGGGATGATACATTGAGCTATGGTGTGAGAATGTACCAGGAAGGTGTAAAAGTGATCGCCATTCCGAAAACCATGGATAATGATGTACCTGGAACAGATTACTGTATTGGTTTCAGTACCTGTGTTACCCGGACCATTCACCTTTGTAATATTGTCCGGACATCTGCCGGCTCACATGAGAGGATACTGGTCCTTGAGGTCTTCGGCCGTTATGCAGGTTTTACCGCCATGTTACCGACAATGGCCGGTTCGGCCAACCGTTGTGTGATCCCGGAATACAAGTTTGACCTGGAACACCTGACCGAACTGCTGGTCGATGACCGGAACCGGAATCCGAGTAAATATTCTATTGTACTGGTTTCCGAAGGAGCCATGATCAAGGGAATGGATGATATGAGTTTCTCAGATACGGAAAAGGATATGTTCGGGCATGCCAAGCTGGGAGGAATTGGTGATATGGTTGGCATTAAGATCAAAGAGTTTTCATCAAAGTATAACAATGGTACCAGGATCAACATCATCAATCAGCGCCTGGGTTACATGGTCCGCGGAGGTGATCCCGATGCCATAGATTCCATCGTTCCCATGGCCTATGGGAACCTGGCCCTGGACCTGATCCTGAAAGGGATACATGGAAGACTGGTAGTATTGCGCAATGGGCGCTATGATAATGCCCCCCTAGATGTAGTGACCAGTTCCAAAAAACTGGTCGATGTAAAGAAACACTACAATGTGGAAAGGCTGAGACCCCACTATAAAAGTTTTGAGTTCCAGCCTCTGTTCATCATGACTGGAAGTTCTTAATCATCGAGCTACAAAGATCCAGGCATCACCTGTTACATCTGACCTTATGGATGATAGTTCATTAAGGGCTGACCTCAGATTGGTAGATGATCCTGCAGAAACAAGGTTCCAGTAGGATACCTTTACAATCTCTGCCTGGTATCCCATGTTGCTTATTTTTGAGGACCAGTTACTCGCATTAGATGCTTTTTTGAAGCTTCCGACGATCAGGTAGTAATTCCCGGAAGATGCAGCACCATAGTTACCCTTTCCAGGGCCAGCTTCACTTTCATATATCTTTACGATGGAGTCGATCATGGCCTGGGATTCCCGTTTAAGCTGATCCAGAGAAGCCTGGTGATCCTGTTCCTGGTTTGCCATTTTCTGTTCGAGGGTATAGGCATAAGCCCTGAGAGAATCACGTTCACTTTTGACGCTTTTCCCACCGATAAATTTACAGCCGGGAAAAGTAATTGTGCTGATCAACAGCAGGAACAGCATCTTTTTCATGTCTTTGCAGATTGGTTATATATGCAAAGTTAAATAACATATTCAAAAATCTACTACATTTGTTTTCAACATAAATGAAATAGCGATATGGCAAACCTGGAGGTTAATTACCTGGGACTTACACTTAAAAATCCTATCATTGTTGGTAGTTCTGGTCTGACAGATAAATCAGAAGCCATCCGTAACCTGGAGCAAAATGGGGCCGCGGCAGTTGTTTTAAAATCACTTTTCGAAGAAGAAATACTCCTTGAAAAGGAAGCCATGCTGAGTCAAATGCAATCTGGCGGGTTCCTCTATCCCGAAACAGCTGATTTTTACCAGTACGAGGATGCTCCAAGAGAAACCACCACGGACTATCTTGAATTGATCAGGCAAACAAAAAAGCAGGTATCCATCCCGGTTTTGGCCAGCATTAACTGTATGACGGCGCAACAGTGGACCTGGTTCCCGAAAGACCTTGAAAATGCCGGGGCAGATGGACTCGAACTTAACTTGTTTATCCTTCCTTCCGACATGAAAAGATCCGCCGAGGAGAATGAAAAGGTTTATTTTGATATAGTCGAAGAGGTCTGTAGTAAGGTCAATATCCCAGTTTCGCTTAAGATCAGCTATTATTTCTCCAACCTGGCCACCATGATCACCCGTTTGGGTGGTACGGGCATCAAAGGGCTGGTTCTGTTTAACCGTTTCTACAGTCCGGATATAGATATAGATAATTTCCAAATCACCTCAGGCAATGTCCTGAGCACACCAGGGGACCTGTCCCTTTCCCTGAGATGGATTGCCATCATGGCCAAACGTGTTGATTGTGACCTGGCTGCTTCAACTGGGATCCATGATGCCCCGGCGGTAATCAAACAGATCCTTGCCGGTGCCAGTGCTGTGCAGGTAGTATCCGCCATTTACAAGCATGGTGGGGAAAAGATAGCTGAAATGCTCCACCAGCTGGAAAGCTGGATGGATAAACATGATTTTACCTCCGTCGACCAGTTCAAGGGTAAAATGAGCCAGGCGAGCAGCGATAACCCAGCTGCGTTTGAAAGGGTCCAGTTCATGAAATATTTCCGCGGATTTACCGGGGAAGGGATTTGATGAACCCTCATAAGCCAGAACCTGTCCCCGAATGAGGAATGATGTTATCAACGATGAGTTTATTAGAGCGGCCCGGGATTTTGAATATTTAATGAACCAGCGTTATCCCAGGAAAACCATCTTAAAAATCATTGGGGATAGATACCTGTTAAATACTTTCCAGCGAATTTTATTGAGCCGTGGTTTATTCAGCCATGAGGATATTCAACTGAGAATTCAAAAAACAATCGATAAAATTGATTCCCGATCCATCTGGATTGATGCGTATAATGTATTTTTCACCATCTCCAACTACCTGCTGGGAAGGATTGTCTTTATCAGCAATGACAGGTTCCTTCGGGATGCCGGTGAAGTATACGGGAAGCTTCATAAGGAACCCGTATTTACAAAAGCCATAGACCTGACGATGAATTACCTTAAGAAAATGGGACCTTCCAATGTGCAATTCTTGCTTGATAAACCAATATCTCAAAGCGCCGAATTAGCAGGAAGGCTAAGGGCATTACTGGAGACGGAATTGATCCCTGGAAATGCGCAGATTGATAAGAATCCTGATGCTGTCCTGATCCGGCAGTGCAGTGGCATCATCGCCACCTCGGACTCTGACATACTGAATGAAACAGAACTGCCAATCGTAGACCTGGCGCATCTGGTCCTGGCAGATAGCTTTACACTGGATTTGCCTGACCTGGGCAAACTGCTGTCATAAAGGGATGTTAAATCACTCCCGTATAAAGAATTTATCATCTTCAATTCTTAATTTTGCATAAATTGATATGAACTATGGGGAATTTATGGTTTTTTGAGAACGTCAATCTGTTTTCCATTTTTTGTCCAAATAAATTTAAGGAGTACAAGCAGACCCATCAATTCAGGGATTATAAAAAAGGAGAATTTATATATTTCTCAGATGATCCTGCCAGCAGTATCTACCTGGTGACTGAAGGGAAGGTAAAACTGCTTTATTATACAGAGGAGGGCGATGAGGTGGTTAAATCAGTGCTGGCAAGGGGAGAGGTCTTTGGTGAACTTGCCTTGCTGGGAGAAGATACAAGGCAGGATTGTGCCCAGGTGGTGACAGACAGTACGGCTGTTTGCAAGCTTACCCTTGAGGAGATGCAGCAGCTTATGAAGGATGATGTGTCTTTTGGCTTGAAGATCTTCAAGTTGATCGGACTCCGGATCAATAAGCTGGAGAGAAAGATTGATTCATTGGTTTTCAAGGATGTAAGGACACGGATAATTGATTTTATCAGGGAGTATGTTACGGAGAAGGGGGAGAATAACGGACTGGAATACAAGGTAGATAACTTCCTGACCCATAAAGATATTGCTAACCTGGTTGGGACCACCAGGCAAACGGTAACCACCCTGTTGAATGAACTGCGGAGCGAGGGACTGATAGATTTTACCAGGCGGACCATTTATGTTGCTGATATCAAAAATCTTATATGAACCGGCAAATATGGAGTGTCATCCTGCCGACATTTTTTCACTCCCTATTTATATACATTCGCAGATGATCATGATTAGAAGTGAAAATATTGCTAACAGAAAGAAAATGAGGATAAGAATAGTTTCATTAACAATGCTTCTCCTGTTTTCTTTGCCGGTATATCCACAGGGGAAAGTTTATGATTTCAGTCTGAAGAATACGGAAAACAAGACAGTCAGTCTTTCACAGATCAGCGGTAAATCCCTTACGGTAGTGGATTTCTGGGCCACCTGGTGCCAGCCATGTATTCGTTCCATGCCGCGGCTGGTAGACCTGAGTGAAGCATATAAAGATAAGGGTGTAAGTTTTATCGGGATCAGTGTTGACAGTCCCAGGAACCTCTCCAAGGTAAAACCTTTTGCGCGTTCTATGGGTATCAGGTATCCAATATTGCTTGATTCAAGCGGGGAATTGATGGGAGAGTTGAATGTGACTGCCGTCCCTACATTGTTCATCATAAACAGCGACTACAAGATCCTGTATATACATGAGGGATTCAATGCTGGCGATGAGCTTGCCATACGTGACGAAATAGATAAACACCTGGGCAGCAAGGGACCTTAAAGTTTGCGGTGAAATTGAAATATTCATTAACAATTGTATTATTATTCATGTCGATAGCAGGACATAGCCAGTTCAGCGGGAACAACATCATGGAGGTACAGGTCGGGAATGTTCCCAATACGGAACCTCCCTGGCTGGTATCCAACTATAACCAGTTGAACCTTCAATACCGTTATAAGGGATTCAAGGCCTTTGCCAGGGGGGAGTATTTTATCAATGAATTTCAGGAACGCAGGTACGTTAGCCTGTCCCAGGTGCAGCTGCGATATTCAACCAAGACCCTGCAATTCACTGCCGGACATTTTTATGATATGCTGGGGAACGGACTGCTGTTAAGGGCATATGATATCCCGGGCACCGTTTTTGAATCCCAGGGATACCGCGTGAGGCATGGATTCTACCGCGATATGCTGGGCGCCTCCGGAGCTTATCAGGGAGAAAAATTCCACCTGAAAGCCCTTTACGGTAAGCCATTGATTAATGTATTACCGCCTACCGTTGATTTTGATGAAAGAAGAAAGGATAATGTTTATGCGGTAAGTACCGGATATGCTGATTGGGGACAAAGCCTTACGGCAAATTACCTGCTTAATTCCGTTTCGGGTGAGCATCATCATTTCGGATCTGTCAATATCACAGGAAACCTGCCACTTGATTTTTCCTACAATACAGAGTTTGCTACTGAGTTTGGACTAGGACAGCCACTTTTTTCCGGAGACGGGTCAAGGCATGCCTTCTATGCCAGCCTGGTTTATTCAGGTATGAATTTCGGGGGCAGCCTGGAATGGAAGAATTACAACAATTTTTTCCTGGGATCCGGTTTCAATGATCCGCCAACCTTGGTAAAGGAACACTCTTTCAAGGTATTAAACCGTTCAACGCATGTAGCCCAGTTGACCAATGAAAGGGGATACCAGGTTGAGGTTTATTACCGGTTTAAAGATGGACAAATGCTTACCCTTAACACATCAAGAGCCAGGAATGAGGCCCATGAAGTTTATGTATTCCAGGAATATTTTGCTGAGTTGTATGTTCCGATTGGAGAGTCCTCAAGCATTAAGTGGTTCATCGATTATGCAATGGATCCTTTCAAGGAAGAACCCAACCGCTATGCCACAGGAGGAATATATGAAACACCCTTCCTTCAACAATGGAGTTCGCTGATTCAGTTGGAATACCAGTATTTTGAGAGGGATGGACTGATTGGGGGTTCCGTGCATAATGGAGTCCTGATAGCTGGAGTTTCCAGGGGTTCAAAACTTTCATTGAGTGTTACCTGGGAAGTAAGCACAGATCCCTACCAAACAGATAATATAAACACTTTTGAGATAGAAAGGCAGGCCAGACACTGGATAGGATTGAATACCAGGTATAAATTTAACCCGCATCATACCCTTGCTTTGTTTGCGGGGCAGCGGAGAGGGGGACCGGCCTGTACTTCAGGTATATGTTATGAAGTTCTTGATTTCCAGGGAGTGGAACTTCGATGGATTAGTAAATTTTAAAATAATGGAGGAATAAATATGATAAGCATGAAAAAACTTATAAGCCTGACATCTGCAATTGCAATTTCAGTTGCCTGTTTACTGGGTCAGGATGTTGGGGACGACGCACCTGAATTTAGTTATCAGAGCCTGACCGGGGATACAGTTAATCTGTCGGATTACAATGGTAAGGTGGTTTTTCTGTTCCTTTTCGGGAATGGTTGTTCGAATTGCAAACTTATCGGGAATGATACCGAAACCAAAGTGCAGGAGGTATATGGGGACAGGGACGATTTTCAGGCCCTGGGACTGGACACCTGGAATTCAAGCTCTTCGGTGACAACTGTTACAGCCTTTCAGTCAACTACCAAGATTACCTATCCCCTATTACTCAAAGCTGGAGATATGGAGTCAAACTATTCAACCACTTATGACCGCGTTATCGTCATTGACCGGGAAGGGAAGATCAGGCATAAGGGCAGTACAGTTGTTTACAATGATCTGGATAATGCCGTATCCGTTATTGAAGACTTGTTCAGCACTACCGGCACAGGAGACCTGGATGGAGCCAAAGGGTCACCGGTGTCAGGCGTATACCCCAATCCGGTTGATGAAAATGCCAGCATTCGGTTAACCCTTCAGAAAGAAGCGTCGGTGGATATGCGGATCTTTAACCTGACTGGCCAGGAAATCATATCCCTCGGTAAGGAAACATTGCCGTCCGGAAACCATGTACGTGAAATTCCAGCCGGGGATCTTCCAGCCGGGATTTATATGGTCCGCACTTTTATTTCAGGACAGGTCTATACCAGTAAGATGGTGGTTAATTAGGATACTATTTAACTGCAAAATGAGGCTTACGGCTTTCCCATTTGCCTTTTGTAAAGTCTGGAAATTCTATGGGACTGTTTTTCTCTATGGAAATACCTGAAAGTGCTACAACGGCACTCATGGTTACAGAATCGTATACATCTATGGGAGTTTGTGTATTATTTCTGACTGCGTCAATAAATAATGATAGTTCCAGGTAGTCAACCCCACCATGGCCACTTTCTGTTTTCGATCCTTCCTTCCACCAATCATGCAGGTATTTTTCCTCATATGGTTTAAAAGCTTCCCATTGATGGTATTGGGGGCTGGTCTCTGCAATGTATAAAGCATTACGTTGTTCATTGTAAACTCCAAGTGTACCCTGTATCAGCCATCGGTTATCGTAAGGCCTGGGCAATTGCATATCATAATTTACAATGATGGTTTTTCCATTCCTGGTTTTCAGGGTTGAAGTAACAATATCTCCCTGTTTAAATTTCAATTTGGCATTGGGGTGATTTTCACCGAATCTTCTTTTAAAGTAGGCATTTATTCCTTTGGATGCAGTGGCTACTGAATGTATTTCAGTGATAACATCACCACAATTAATATCCATCCAACTCAATACAGGTCCCAGGCTGTGAGTGGGATATTGGTCGCGGTTATAATTTAATAAATATTCTCCGGGCCAGCGTTGATGACCATCATCTTTATCGAAGAACCAATGGTCGATACAATCATGGGAATGGGCACAATGACAATGAACTATTTCACCGAACATACCCTGCCTGATCATATTAAGAATGGCAAGGTTGTCCCTGCGAAAACTCCAGTTTTCCAGCATCATGCATGGAATGCCAGTTTTTTCTGAGGTATTAACAAGATCCCAGCATTCATCAAGAGATAGGGCAATCGGAACCTCTACTGCGGGATAGACTCCGTGATGCATTGCTTCTAGCGCTATGGCTGTATGTGAATCCCAGTAAGTGGCTATGATGACCGCATCCAGGTTCTCCTTTTCCAGTAAAAGCTTATAACTTTCTTCATCTTTGATATATCTCTTCGGTTCCTTCTGTCCGGCCTCCACACATAGCTTGCGGGCATTGTCGAGCCGGTCCCAATCCAGGTCACAAAGGGCGGCTATTTCAACATCGTCCATGGCCAGCAAATTCCTCAACAGGCTGGTACCCCTGTTGCCAGTACCAATTACAGCCACCCTCACGGGTTTTTTCTTCTCATCCTGATTTAATGCCAGGGTAGTACTCGCCAGGGTGACACCAAGTGTTGTAGTGGCAGTGGTCTTAATAAAATTTCGTCGGGTAAACGGATCTTTTGCCATGTTGTATAGATTTTACTGTAAAAATATCAGAACTGAAATTTCTTTCCAAAAAACAGGTTGACATTTTCAATAAAACCATACAAATGGCATTAAAGAAGGATCATCAGACCAGGTCTACTGCACCTTCAGGCATCCAGTGTGAATCCATACCTTCCCACTTAATGCTACATCCTATGGGATTGGTAATAGGGACAGAGATCTCTTTGCCTTCGGTTAGTTCGGAAAGTGTTCTCTCCAGGTCATTTACGTTGATCCCGGATGCATCCCGGGGACTGTCAACTGCGCGGCCGGTATAGACCAGTTCCCGCGCTTCATTGAAAACATAGAAATGCGGTGTCCTGAGGGCACCGTATGCTTTTGCCACATCCTGGCTTTCATCGTACAGATAATGCCAGGGGAAGGAATATTGCTGCATCCTCCTGGCCATATTGTCGAAACTGTCCGATGGATAAGTTTTGGCACTATTAGCGTTAATGCCAATAAATTGCACCCCCCTGGATGCAAATTCATCAGCCGTTTTCCGGGTAACTTCATCAGAGCCGATGACATAGGGACAGTGATTGCAGGTGAAAAAGACAACCAGGTATTTCTCAGCGAAATCTGAAAGGTTGTATGTTTTACCATCTGTGGACGGCAGGGTAAAATCAGGGGCCTTATCCCCGGGTTGAAGTGTATATGCCATGGTTTTCTGTTTTTGATTTTATGTGCCCACAAAGTTATTTAAAATTATTCTAAATAGCATCAGGATAAGGATAAAAACATCAATGGTATCAAGAGATGATCTTGAGTTCTTTCAGGCAGATATGGATCTTCTCATATGTTCTTTCAATATCGTTGTCCAGTCCCACAGAAAACCTGGTGAGTCCGGGTGAGAGGCCAATCTCTTTTTGTATTTCTGCCGGAACCTCGGATGAGGTGCTGGTGCCTGAGCAGGAGAAGAGGGTTTTAAAGTATCCCAGGCTGACGGCCAGGTATCCAATATCCTTATCCTGCATCTTCTGCATGATCCTGTTGGATGTTACTTGATCCCCAAAATCAATGGCCAGCATCCCACCAAAACCAAATTCTTCATTCATCAGATTCTTCATCAATTCATGCTGGGGATGGCTTTCAAGTCCCGGGTAAATCACCTTCAATCCAAGTTCATGGAATCTCCGGGCAAGATACATGGCATTTTTGCTATGCTGTTTCATCCTGATATGCAGGGTATGGAGATTTTTCAGTATGCTTGATGATCGCAGTGGATCGAGAACGGGTCCCAGGAGCATGGCTGTGCCTTTATTAACATCTGAAAGGCCGTTGATGAAATCAGTCCCCGAGCAAATAGCACCCGCAACGCAATCATTCTTGCCATTGATAAATTTGGTCATGCTGTATACGATGATGTCAGCGCCCAGCCTGGCAGGGGATATGATCATGGGACTGAAGGTATTGTCCACTATCAGCTTTATGTCATGACTCCGGCAAATATCTGAGAGGGCGGGTATGTCCGATATCTGCAGCAAAGGATTCGTCACGGACTCAGTATAAATCAGCCGGGTATTCGGTTGTATGGCCTTTTCCACACTTTCCAGATCAGCGATATTGACAAAGCTTACCTCAATATTGAATTTAGGCAGGTAATTTTTCAGGAAGGCAAAGGTCCCGCCATAGGTGGTCACACTGGTTACAATATGATCTCCGCAGTTGCATAGTTCAAGAATGGTGCATGTAATGGCGGCCATGCCGGATGCTGTAATCCAGCCCGATTCAGTTTCTTCAAGGGCAGCCAGGGCATCTGCCAGGTATTTGTTGCTCGGGTTCCAATGCCTGGAGTAGAGGAAACAACCCTGGGTTTCCCCGTGGAATGTATCCTCCATGGTATCTGCAGCAAGAAAGGTGTAGGTTGAGGAGTCTGTGATGGAGGGGTTCACTCCCCCAAATTCTCCAAATTGGTGGAGATCCTGTATCCTGCTGGCAGGGTCATTCTTTTTCATGGTATTGGTTTTATCAGGTTCAAAAGTTATTTTTTGTTAAAAGATTTCATTGACTTTGTCTTAATAATACTATTAAATTACCTTTATTTCAATATACAGAACAGGTTTTAAAACAGCATCCGGAACAAATATGACAATCCGTTTTCCCAAGCTTCATTTATGCCTGGTATGTTACCTTGCCGGGTTCATGCTTTTTATGCTGGTGATCTCTGAAAAGCCTGTCCACGCACAGGTGTATGAGTCCCTCGAAGATACCACTGTTTATTTCAAGGCCCGGGTGATTGATTCCCTGACCAGGAAGCCAGTAGTATTCGCCCATATTATCAATACTACACGTCGGACGGCAACCATCAGTGATACCCTTGGTTATTTTTACATCCGGACCTCTCCCGGGGAACAGCTGCAATTAACGGCCATTGGATTTTCTGCCAGCAAGCTTACCATTGGATACAGTATCCTGAGGAGCCCGATTTTACATGATCTTCTGCTCCAGCCTATTATTTATTCCATTGAAGCCATCAGGGTCAATCCCCTGGGTTCGTATGAACAGTTCAAACAACGCTTTATTACGGTGAATCTTCCTGAATCTGAATATACAATCCATCCCTCGGTATTGCAAGAGATTGACGAGGGAGCAGATACCCTGGATATGCTGATTTTTCCCATCATGAGTCCGGTTACCGCATTGTACAATCTCCTGAGCAAGGAAGGGAAGTCTAAACGAAAACTACGTAAACTGCTTGAAGAGGAGGAATTTGAAAGGCAGATCGATTTTAAATACAGTCCGGATATAGTTTCCCATATTACCGGGTATGCCGGGTTTGAACTATATGAGTTCATGGAATTTTGTAGTTTTAAAAAGGAATTTTTGCTGGATGCCACCTATTATCAAATTACGCAGGCTATATTGGCTATGAAGCGTGAGTTTGAAAAAACTCCGGCAAAATAAAAACCCATAAAATCATTTCACCAACCATGCCAAGCGATCTTCCCCAATTTAGTGATGTTATTGCGGCACATGAGCGCATACATAAATTTGTACACCAAACACCTGTACTTACTTCATCCAGTATCAATGACATTTTCAGCTCCTCTCTTTTTTTCAAATGCGAGAACTTTCAGAAGGTCGGGGCATTTAAATTCAGGGGTGCCACCAATGCGGTGCTCTCCTTGACTGAAGAAAATGCGAGAAAGGGAGTAGGCACTCATTCTTCGGGGAACCATGCAGCCGCCCTGGCACTGGCCGCCAGGATGCGGGGTATACAGGCCCATATTGTAATGCCCCGCACGGCTCCCGAGATCAAAAAGACAGCTGTCAGGGGATATGGGGGTATCATCACATGGTGTGAACCTACCCTTGAATCACGAGAGACAACCATGCGGGAGGTAGTAGATAAAACAGGAGTAACTTTCGTGCCTCCTTATGATCATTTCAATATTATTTGCGGGCAGGGAACGGCGGCCAAGGAATTGATAGAAGAAACTGGTGAGCTGGATATTGTCATGGCACCGGTTGGTGGTGGTGGACTGGTCAGCGGGACCGCCATCAGTACCAAAGGAATGCTGCCATCAACCCGGGTCATTGCCATTGAACCTGAAGGTGCTGATGATGCTTACCGTTCATTCACTTCCGGGAAATTTGTACCCTCTGTGAATCCCCAGACCATTGCGGATGGACTCCTAACCTCTTTGGGTGAGTTGACTTTCCGTGTAATCCTTGACAAGGTGGATGAGATAATTACGGTTTCTGAGGATGCCATTGTGGCAGCGATGAGAATGATCTGGGAGAGGATGAAGATTGTAGTTGAGCCCTCGGGGGCAGTTCCTTTTGCTGCCATTGTCGAAAACAAGATTGATGTGGCCGGGAAGAAAGTGGGACTGATACTATCCGGGGGAAATGCAGAACTGGCAAAATTGCCCTTCAAGCAGGAAAGGTGATCATTCTTTATTCATTTTCAGGTAACTGACGATTGGGAAGTGGTCTGAAAGCAAAACTTTCTCCCGCGAAAAGAACAATGTTTCCATGGATTCGCTGTGAAGGATATAATCTATCCGGAATGAAGGGAATTCGCCATTGTAGGTTCGGCCCAGTCCCCATCCGCCCCCTGAGAAAGCATCCTGCAGGCCATCCTTTATGGTGCGATAGGTATAAGAAACCGGGGTATCGTTAAAATCACCGCAGATGGTGACAGGGTATGGGCAATCGGAGATATGGGCTGCGATGATGTCGGCCTGGGCTGCCCGTTTGATAAATGCATCCCGGAGACGGAATGAAATATCCTTAATTTCTGCGATCTGCTTGTCGTCATACCGGAACTTCAGACTATCCAGGACTTGATAACGCTCACTATCAAGATAGATGGATTGCAAATGGCAATTATATACCCTGAAGGTGTCATGGTCCATAAGAATGTCAGAATAAATGCAGGTACTGACCCTGTCTTCAAGAGGGATACTGCCTGAACGGATGATAGGGTAGTGACTGAAAGTGGCAATGCCAAAACCACGTCTCCGGTTACTGACAGTATATTCAATATGGCGGTGTGGCAAATGATCGAGCTTGCGGAAGATCTCCTTTTCACTGAATCCCTCCCTGCTGGTGTAAAATTCCTGAATGCAAAGTATATCCGGGTCCTGGTCCCTCAGGAAGCTGAGGATATCTGTGGGTGTAGATGGACTTTCTTCCCACCGGTAATGATTGAATGCCCGCACATTATATGATAGGAATTTAACCTGGTGGTCGGCTTTTCTTTGCTCCCTTACCATATTTACATATTGCCCCTTTTTCATAAACCGGAAAGGGCGTATGCTAAGATAATCTGAAAAGGTACCCCATCCCAGGAGTATGGCCAGCAGGGAAATCAGGAGCTCCTTTCTTTTCAGGATAATCCAGCCGAGAAGGAATATTACATTGACCAGTAAAATATATGGATAAGCCAGGCCAAGAAAGGCCGGGAACCAGATCTTTTCCGGACTGAGATGAGATGACAGAAAGGAAAGGATAAGGAAAACAGCAAATACCACATTGGCATACAATATGAACTTTCTGAGAATCCTCTTCAAAACCGCAAGTTTGGCAGTGGTAATGCTAAAATAGGATTTATTTGCTTCCGGGATGTAAAATTTTTACGAACTCCCATTCTGGTATGCCCAAAGGATTATTTTTTACTCTGACGGAAAAGGATCTCTTTTTCCTTGTTTGATAAACTACTGTAACCTGATTTTGCAATTTTGTCCAGGATTCGGTCCACTTCCTTCTGTTCATCTACTTTACGTGCGTTATAATCCAGGTCCGTGTCAGTATTGCGGTGTGTTACACGAATTTTGGGATTAGGCTTGAATAAGGAAAATAATCTTTCCAGCAGGCGGTTTATACCACGGGTCATGTCTTTTCCCTGTTTGTACCTGAGAACGTAGAGATAGCCAAAAAGACCCCCTCCAATATGTGCAATCTTACCACCGGTGTTAATAGAGAAATCAAAGACAGAAGTAATCAGGAATCCAATAATGGCTATGTATATGATCTTCACACGTCCCAGGAACAACAGGTTCATGGTATAATTGGGCACATATGCTGCGATGGCAATAACGATGGCCATGACTGAAGCTGATGCACCGAGTGCATATGATAATCCCAGTTCCTGGCTGAATACCGGGAAAAAGTTAAATGCCGCAATATACAGAACAGCCCCTGATAATCCTCCGAGCAAGTAGACACCTACCAGCTTTCTGGCATCCAGGTATTCCAGGAACACCTTTCCAAACCAATACAGCCATAGTATGTTGAAAAGTATATGCAGGAAATTTTTATGAAGGAACATGTAGGTGATGATGGACCATGGCCTGCTTGCCAGTTGTCCAAGGTCAGCCGGAACTGCAAATAGCAGGAGGAAATTCGGATAGCTGGGATGCCTGTTCAGGAGGTAATAGAAAACCTCTACAAGGTTTACGAGAACGAAGAAAGCCAGGTTAATATAGATCAGCCTGGTCAGGGGGGACCCTTTTTTAAAAGATGCCTTTATTTCGTCAATAATTGCCATGGCTGGATCTTATTCCTGGACTTACTTAAAAGAATTAGTAAAAATTTTGACGGCTTGTATTCCAATATTTGATCAGGATGAATCCGAAAAGCATACCACCAAGATGTGCAAAATGAGCTACATTGCCCCCGGACATGGTAAAGCCATGAATGAGTTCAAGTACACCCATGGCCATTACCATATATTTGGCCTTGATGGGGAAGAAAGGGAAAAAGATAAGGACCAGAGGCATGTTGGGAAAAATGACCCCGAATGCCAGCAGGACACCATATACTGCACCAGAAGCCCCAACCGTTGGAATATTCAATTTCTGCTGAACCATATTATCAACAAAAGAAAGTGCGTCCCGTGACATAGATGGATTGCTGGGATCTGCCAGCCAGGCTTGGGTAAAATCATATAACTGTGGGAATGATTGGCCCAGGTGTTCTTTTGTGAAAGCGGCGAACAGAGCCGGTGATGGTGTGTTCCCGAGTGCGGCTGCATCCCTGACCAGTGAGCTCAGTTCAATATGCATTACCAGCATATGCAGCGCTGCAGCTCCCAGTCCCGTGAAAAAATAGTAAAACAAAAACCGCTTGCCTCCCCAGACTTGTTCAAGAACCTTTCCGAACATCCACAGCATAAACATATTAAGGAAGACATGTGTGAGATTGGCATGCATGAACATATGCGTGACGATCTGGTAGGGCCTGAAGAATTCTGATTTGAAGTAATGCAGACCGAGGATCCTGTTCAGATCCACCTGCATGGTGCCCTCAATAACCATGGTCCCAATGAACATCAGGATGTTGATGATCAGCAGGTTTTTTAGTACGGGTGGTATATTGGCAAATATTCTGGGTCCTATTCTGTTCATCTCAATCAATTAAACATTTTATCAATATCCTCCAGGGGTAATATCCTGAACACAGTTTTTCCTTCAGGTGTAAATCCAGGTTCGGCGCAGGCAAACAACTGGTCTAACAATTCTCTCATTTCCATTGGCATCAAAACTTTTCCATGCTTTATCGCACCGGTCCTGGAAAGGGCTGACGCAATCATCCTGTCCCGCTCTCCCCTGATGTCTCCCCCTTTTTCCATAAATTCTTTTAAAAAGTGATCCAACCATAAAGATGGGTCTTCGTCACTTAGGTCTGCAGGGATTCCTTTTATCTCAATGGAATGGTTTCCAAGATCACTTATATCAAAACCCAATTTGCAAATATCGTCAAATATTTCTATTAACACGGCATGATCGGCGGCATTCAGTTCGACCTTCCTGGGGAATAGGTCCTGCTGCGCTGATGGCTTGTCCTGCGAGGCTTCCATGAGGAACCTGTCATAAAGGATACGTTCATGAGCCCGCTGCTGGTCCACTACCATGAGTCCGGATTTAACTGCCAGCAGTATGTATTTTTGTTTGAACTGGAACAGGTTGGATTCTCTCCGGTCCGCACCTGGTCCCACGTTTTCCTCCAGGGCTTCACTTATCTTCCGTTCTGACTTGTCTATATCCTCGAACAGGCTCTCCCAATGGCTGTACTTTGCCTGATTTGCGGTCTCTTCCCTCGCCTGGTATGGCTGTCGGCCACCTTCCTCTTCGAAAGGATTATAATCCGGGTTGATGCGTTCCCTTGGGATACTGATTTCTGTATCTTTCCTTAGGACTGGTATGTCAATATCACCTTCTTTGTTGAAATCAAGGGAAGGGACCATGCTGTTTTTTCCCAGTGCTTCCCTGGCAGCAGCATGGAGGATCTGGTAAATGGATCGTTCATCCTCAAATTTTACTTCGGTCTTGGTGGGGTGAATATTGATATCTAAGGATTCGGTGTCTGCTTCCAGGTATAAAAAATATGAAGGAATAGTATCCGGAGGAAGTACCTGTTCGTAAGCCTCCATGATTGCTTTGTGGAAATAGGAATGTCGCATAAACCTTCTGTTCACAAAAAAGAATTGTTCGCCGAATGTTTTCCTTGCTGCCTCCGGTTTGCCCAGGTACCCGTTGATTTTCACAATGCTTGTTTCAGTTTGCAGGGGGATCAGGACCTGAGACATATTTTTTCCGAAAACATTGATAATGCGCTGTTTGATCTGGGATGATGGCAGGCTGTAGATCTCGGTCTGGTTATGTGTCAGGGAAAAACCAAGTTCAGGATTGGTCAATGCCACCCTGTAAAATTCATTGACTATATGCCTGAATTCTGTAGTGTTGGCCTTCAGGAATTTACGGCGGGCCGGGACGTTGTAAAAAAGGTTCCTGACCATGAAATTGCTGCCTGGTGGACAGGAAACCGGTTCCTGGCCTTTTAATTCCGAACCATGGATCCTGATCTCTGTGCCTACCTCATCTTCCACCCGGCGCGTTTTAAGGTCAACTTCCGCTATGGCAGCAACTGAGGCCAGGGCTTCTCCGCGGAATCCAAGTGTCCTGATGGCAAAAAGATCTTTGGCAGCTGAAATCTTTGAAGTGGCATGCCGTTCAAAAGCCATGCTGGCATCCGCCGGTGACATCCCGCATCCATTATCATTTACCTGGATCAGTGTGCGACCTGCCTCCTTGATATTGACATTTATAGTCGAGGCGCCTGCATCAATGGCATTTTCCATCAGTTCCTTAACTACAGAGGCGGGCCGTTGAATGACTTCCCCGGCAGCTATCTGATTGGCGACAGAATCCGGCAGGAGTTTGATGATATCTGACATATGATCAGACGAAAAATAAATAGTATGACACAAACAAAAGGAAGAGCATAATAATGATCAGGCGTGTTGCGGAATATCTCTTTGCTTTTCTTTTCCTTTCATAATAATGCGAGAATGATCCTTTGGTCAGGGACCTGACATATTCCTTCCCGTTCTTTACACCGTATTCCTGTTCAATCTGATTGATCCTTTCCTGCAGTTTCTCCTTTCGTTCATCATAATAGAGGGGTTCATAATTGAAATGTCTGTGCTGCGGAGTTTTAAAGAAACTGGGTATTCCCATAAAGCGTAATTTTCACAAAGTTATCCAATATTATTATTGCAGCAAAAATCATACAATTTTATATCATATAGCTATCTTTGAATTCTATATAATCAGGACCATTGATGAAAAAGCGCCTTTCGGTAATAATGCCCGCTTACAATGAGAGCAGCACCATACTTGACATTCTTCAAAAGGTAGCTGGACTTGAAATTCCCGGGATAGAAATAGAGATCATCGTCGTAAATGATTGCTCTACTGATGACACAAAGACACTGGTAGAGAAGTTCATTCAAGAACAGTCCGATAAGCGCATTAAATTATTGAACCAGGAAAAGAACCAGGGCAAAGGAGCTGCGATTCATAAGGGAATTGCAGAAGCTAAGGGGGATTACCTGGTTATCCAGGATGCCGACCTTGAATATGATCCCGAGGAATACCGGGACCTGCTCAAACCTGTTCTGAATGGCCAGGCCGATGTGGTCTATGGTTCGAGGTTTATGGGGGACAAGCCACACCGTATACTTTTCTTCTGGCATTCCATTGGGAATAAAATGCTCACCACCCTGTCCAATATGTTCACCAACCTGAATCTCACGGATATGGAAACCTGTTATAAACTTTTCAGGACGGATATTATCCAGAAGATAGACCTGCGTGAGAAGAGATTCGGATTTGAGCCTGAGGTGACTGCCAAAATCTCCAGGTTGCCAGGTATACGGATATACGAAGTAGGCATTTCCTATTATGGGCGCACCTATGAGGAAGGTAAAAAGATCAATTGGAAAGATGGATTTCATGCCATTCATTGCATTCTTAAATACAATATTTTCAGCAGGAAGACTATTGTTGACTAGGATGGATGATAGATTAAAGAAACATTTTCCTTATTATCTTCTGCTGGCTCTCCTGATCATTTTTCTCATACTGGCTTTCCTTTCCGAGGGATCCATTGGCGGGGCCGATGACATCGCCCATTTTAAATTCTCCAGGTATGCTTTCAAATATCCTGAATTTTTCCTGGATCCCTGGGCCAAACCTCTATTTACCATGCTGATGGCTCCCTTCGCTCAATTCGGGATGATGGGCGTGAGGGTTTTTAATATTCTTCTGGGCCTGGGTGCGGCATTACTTACTTACCTTACAGCAAAGAAATTGGATTATAAATTTCCGCTGCTGGCCATCTTCCTGCTTGTTTTCGCTCCCCTGTACGCAGTACTCATGATTTCAGGCATGACCGAGATCCTTTTCAGTTTCATTCTAATTTTAGGGATATACCTGTTTTTCAGCCAGCGGGAGATCTGGTCAGCAGTGGTCATTTCCTTGCTGCCATTTATAAGGACAGAAGGGATCGTAATATTCCCGCTCTTCATACTTGCCTTTGCCATCAACAGGCGTTGGCTTGCGATCCTGTTTCTGTTCAGCGGGATCCTATTTTTCAGCATCCTGGGAAGTTTTCATTACGGTGATCTTTTCTGGGTGATCCATACTATGCCATATTCAGGTGGCGCCCGAGATATTTATGGATCCGGGGAACTACTCTACTATGTCAAAAAATTCTGGCCCATCTTTGGCCCATTTTTCTTTGTCATGATTGTAACTGGACTGCTGTATATACCTGTGCATTTTTTTTCCGGCAGGAAAGAAACAAGGTTGGGTATTTGGAATGAAGTTATTGTAGGTTTCCTGCCCTTTCTTGTATATTTTGCTGCTCACTCCTATGTCTGGTGGAAAGGATCGGGTAATTCAGTTGGGGAGATCAGGGTAATGGCTGCTGTTTTGCCATCAGCTGTGTTGCTGGCCATGTTGGCATGGAGCGGTTTATTTAGGAAGCTTATTTTCTCCATGCGCCTTCAGTTCTGGATGTCTGTGGCCCTCTCAATATTACTGGTTCTTACGGCATTCCGGGTACATAAGATGCCCGTGGAGCTTGGTCCCACCCAGCAATTACTGAAAAAAGCAGCCAGCTGGCTTGAGGAGGCTGAATTGGCAAACAGTAAAATCTATTATTTTGATCCGTACCTGTGGTATTTTCTTGATAAGGATCCAACCAAACAGGAGGAAATCCAGCAATTTATCTCTGATGTCCGGCATCCTGAAAAAATTATCAAGCCTGGTGAGATTGTCCTCTGGGATGCACATTATGGTCCCAATGAAGGCCGTATCCCCCTGGAAAGGCTGGTGGAAAATCCTTTTTTTGAATTGATCAAGATTTTTCAGCCTGATTCACCTTTCCAGGTCCTGGGCGGGAGCAATTACGAAATATACATTCTCAGACGCATTGAATCGGAACGTCCAATATTGAGTCCCTTGATCTTTGAACAACTTTTTGGTCATGCAGATTCGAATGATCAAATCCGAATATTGGCATTTAATGATTATGAGCATGAACGATATGGAAGCGAAGCTTTGCCTGATGGAATTGAGACCATTCCTTCAGGATCATTCTCCTATGTTATTAATGAAGATATTGAATTTGTTGATGGACTCAGAATCTCGGTAGAAGCATTAAAAGCTTCCGAGGGTTCGAAGATTATGATAAGCTTTTTTCATAATTTTATAAGCATCCATGAGGAGGATCCTCCCCTTATGGTGCTTTCCTTGAACCATAAGCAGGAAATTATCTTCTACCATGCCTGGGCCATTCGGCCTGAAGTCATGCGGGAGTGGGAGACTTTCACCTTCGAAACTACCCTCCCCGCTTGGGAGTCTTCCGATGATATTCTCAGCGTTTATATCTGGAACAGAGGGCGGAACAAGTTCTGTATTGATGGCTTTACCATAGGCTTGAATGAATCCCCCTAAAGCGGATTTCATATGCCGGATATGTTTAAGAATACATCTCCCAAATAATCCATTTTTTTTATTAATAATTTTTTCATTTTTAGTTAATATTGCAGTTGTCTTCAAGGATCATTTTTTCAAACTTCTACATTGATTTCGCATAAGTTTTTTAATGCAAGACACAGGGGCTTTCTGGTATATTTCACCGTTGGTTTGAGTTATGCACTGTTTTATATTTCAAATCACATATCCTTTAACCTAAAACCTAATTTTATGAGAGTTACATTAATATTAAAACCCAGGCTTATAAAATCACTTTACAGAAATCTTATTTGGATGTTTATGCTGTCGTGGTTTGTAGTAACGGCATCCGGACAGGGGGTGACTACTGCCGGTATGAACGGCAAGATCAATGACCCAGGTGAAGGTCCCCTGATCGGTGCGACGGTTGTAGCCTTCCTTGAGAGCACAGGCTCACAGTTTGCAACCATCACGAATGCCGACGGTTATTTCCATATTCCGAACATGGACGTCGGAGGCCCCTATACTTTAAGGGTTTCCTATGTGGGGTACGAGCAATATGAACAGGAGAATATTTTTCTTACCCTGGGACAAACATTCCGGCTGAACGTTGACATGACGGAAGCAAAAATCGGCATAGTTGAAGTAACGGTTGTTGGCCGGACCAATGACTACAACATCATTGACGGTAACCGAACCGGTGCAGAAACTGTAATTGGTGTCGAACAGATAGAATCCATGCCGACCCTTGGTAGGGACATGACGGATTTTGCCCGGCTGACACCTCAGGCAAGCGTTTCAGGTGACAATGTTATCAATATTGCCGGTATGAACAACCGTTACAACTCAATCTCGATTGATGGGGCTGTAAACAATGATGTATTTGGATTGGCAGCATCAGGAACGAATGGCGGACAAACGGGTGGCACACCCATATCCATGGATGCCATAGAGCAATTCCAGGTGGTACTTGCTCCCTTTGATGTTCGCCAGAGTGGATTCGTTGGTGGTGGGATCAATGCCGTTACCCGTCGAGGGACCAACCAGGTGAAGGGATCTGCCTATTACTTTTACAGGAATGAAGGACTTGCGGGAAAAACCCCAACCGATACTGAAGGAGAAGTACGCAAAAAGCTAGACCCCTTCAAGGCGAATACCATGGGACTGAGGATTGGTGCCCCTATTGTTAAGAACAAATTGTTCTTTTTCCTGAGCGGAGAGTTACAACGTGACCAGACCCCCCAGCCCTTTACTTTTAACCAGGCTGATTACAGGGGGAGTGCCACAGAGGCCCAGATCAATTCTATACAGGATTACATGGTCAGTAATTATGGATATGATCCGGGAGGATATACTGCCAATACAAATGAACTTAAGTCAGATAAGATACTGTTCAGGCTTGATTGGAATATCTCTGACAAACATAAACTGATGGCGAGGCATTCATATACGAAGAATGAAGCCCTGCAACCTTCAAGATCAGATAACGGTCAAATTTCATTCTACAACCAGGGAGAATATTTTCCTTCGGTTACAAACTCTTCAGCCATTGAATTGAAATCAAACCTGAGCGGTTATTCCAACAGCCTTATGGTAACTTTTACCTCGGTAAGGGATGACAGGGGACAGATGGGAGATAGGTTCCCTTCCATAAATATTGAAGATGGTTCAGCCGATATCTGGCTTGGTTCAGAACAGTATTCGACAGGTAACCAGCTTAACCAGGACATTCTGACCATTACCGAAAATTTCACCTTTTATAAGGGGAAACATACGATCACCGTTGGAGCAAACATGGAATATGGTAAAACCTACAACTTGTTCATGAGAAGGGCATGGGGAGAATATCGCTTCAGCAACATCGAAGATTTCCTAGCCGACAACCTCTCCAACCGATACCGTTTGGGTTATTCTCTTGTTGATGATGTGCCGGGTGATGGGACCCAGGCGGCAGCAGAATTCTCCGTAATGCAGCCGGGGTTTTATATACAGGATGAATTCCAGGTGACCGACCAGTTTAAACTTAGCGCCGGATTGAGGGTAGATATTCCGATCTTTCTGGATGATCCGTTGAAGATCGATCAATTCGATACCACATTAGCCAAAATAAATGCGTCAGGGAATGAGACCTTCGGGGCAAAATCCGGAAGTATGCCTAAGCCCCAGTTAATGTGGTCTCCAAGGATAGGCTTTAACTGGGATATTACCGGGAACCAGATCAACCAGCTACGTGGTGGTGTTGGACTGTTCACCGGCCGCTTACCGCTGGTATGGCCGGGTGGTGCATACACCAACAACGGGCTAATGATGGGCTCGCTAACTGAATACGATACATACAGGCTAAGTGATTATCCTCAATGGGACAATCAGCCTGCTCCGACAAATAAGCAGGGAGGAGGGGGACAGGTTGACCTGTTCGCCGAGAACTTCAAGTTGCCACAGGTGCTTAGGGCAAATCTAGCATATGACCGTAAGCTTCCCTGGGGTATGATCGGTACCATTGAAGGAATTTTTTCCAAAACCATCAACAATATGTTGTATTATAATGTCAATCTTGAGCCATCATCTAAGAACCAGACAGGCAACGGGAACGATACAAGACCCCTGTTTGACGGTTATGGGAGTAAGATCGAATCTGCGTATGACCATATCATTGTAGGTACCAATACAAACAAGGGTTATACCTACAATTTTACCCTTCAGGTACAGAAGCCATATTATAAAGGGTTCACCGGAAGTCTGGCCTATTCTTATGGTAGAGCCATGTCAATAAATGATGCAACTTCATCCCAGAACAGCTCACAGTGGAGGTATATGGAGCATGTCAGAGGCCGGAATGACCTTGACTTAAGTTATGCGGATTTCGACCTTGGATCAAGGATTGTAGGTTTCCTTGCCTATTCCAAAGAGTATCTCAACTTTGGCAGAACCACCATCTCTCTGTATTATAATGGACAATCCGGACAGCGTTTCTCCTGGATCTATAATGAAAACGTTGCTGAAGATGAACAATGGAGTGCCCTGGGTGACCTGTTCTTTGTTCCTGCCTCCGGGAATGACATTAACCTGGTGGATATTGGAAATCCGGGTGATGCTGATTATATCAGCGCTGCACAGCAACGGGCAGACCTGGATGACTTTATCAATTCTCAACCCTACCTTAAGGAGAATAGAGGAAAATACACAGAAAGGAATGGTGACCGGCTTGCTTTCGAGCATGGCTTTGATATAAAGCTGATGCAGGATTTCTTTATCGATGCTGGTGGAAGAAGACACACACTTCAGATCACATTCGATATTTTCAATTTCACGAATATGCTGAATAATAAGTGGGGACGCAGATATTATACTCGAAATGATCAGTATGAACTGATCTCGCATGAAGGCCGCGCAGCGGACGGAACTACTTCAGAGTTCACATTCAAGAAACCGTCCGGAGACATATTTTATATAGATGATTCAGGATTGAACAGCTCGAGGTGGCAGGCACAGCTCGGAATTCGCTATATTTTCTAGCAAATCTTGAATAA
>CAZXOJ010000033.1:0-23502 GCA_964642325.1 uncultured Bacteroides sp.
AGTTACCATAGTATCATCCTCCTTTCCCGATGCATCAGCAAACAGGTCTTCGTAATTTTTGAATTTGTCCATAATCCTTAAAAATACATCTTATGCTTTATGATGGCTATCAATTATGTAACAGTCTATGACACTATGGTAACTCTAGATGAAATCGTATCCCTTTTCCCATTTCACCAGAACAGCTGATACTACCATTTAATTTCTGGGTTACCAGATTGTATACAATGTGCATACCTAATCCTGTTCCGACTTTTTTATCAGTGGTAAAAAACGGTTCGAATATCCTGTCCTTAAGTCCTGGATCTATCCCTCTCCCATCATCAGTATATTCCAATATCATATTTTTCTTATCATGTTTTGCACTGAGCTTGATATTCCCCTCATCCTTTCCATCAAATCCATGCACCAGGCTATTGAGTATCAGGTTGGTCAGGATTTGGGAATAGGCTCCTGGATAACTGTTCAATTCAAGATTTTCATCAATGTCCAGGATGATATCAATCTTCTTCCCTTTCAGCCTGGGATATAGACTCCTGATAACATCTTCCGAGTATTCTTTAAGCCTGAAATTACGTTGCTGCTCTGTGGACTGGTCTACCGACACCTGTTTAAAGCTCTGCACCATGGTAGCTGTTCTCTGCATATTAGACAGGATCAGTTTGGCAGCCTGGCTGGTAGTATTCAGATAATCTTTGAACTCTGCCCGGGAGATCCGGTTGGACTTGTAGTGATCAGCCATTTTATCTGTCTCTTCTACCAGGCTTGAAGCCGCTGTTACACTGATCCCAACAGGTGTGTTGATTTCATGTGCAACACCAGCAACCAAGCCACCCAGGGCCGCCAGCTTTTCCGATTGGATCAATTGCACCTGGGTATCCCGTAAATTCTCAAGTGTGATCTTAAGCTCTTCAATATGTTGTTCCAGTAAATTATTTTTTTCAGAGATCTGTTGATTCAGGCCTGATATTTTCCTGTTCTCATTCCTTTTCTGCAAAAAGGCATAGATTACAAGTCCAAGTACAATCAGCACAAGCACTACCCCACCCATCATCATTGTCCTCCAGGCTTTCTGTTGTTCCAGTTCCAGTCTTTGTTTCTCGATGTTTGCCTGTTGCAATTCGATCTGATGCTCCCTTGCTTCGCTCTGGTATCTTTGTTCGAGCTCCTGGAGTTGTTCACTCTTCTGTTCATTATAGATACTATCATGCACTTGGCTGAATTCCACATGATACCTGTATGCATCATAGTAGTTCCCGGTCTCCGCTGAGACCTGGGATAAACTAGCCAGTGCATTGCGTATCATTTCCTTCTCCTTTATTTCACGGGCAATTTCAAGGCTGCTCCTCAAATACTGTTTAGCAGCTGTCCTATTTCCAAGCCTGGCGTTCACGGTCCCTATCTTGGACAATGCATGTGCCTCCTCACTTTGATTCCCGGTTTCTTTACTGACTGATAGGGCCCTGTTAAGGTATTCTAAGGCTAGCTGGTATTTCTGCTGATTGGAATAAATCGTTCCGACATTATTCAAGCCATTGGCCAGTCCGGTTGTTGCACCCAGGGATTCCCTGATGGCCAGGGCACTTTTATAATTTTGTAGCGCTTCATCTATTTGGCCCAGGTTCTCATATGCTGAACCTATATTGTTTAAACAGGTAGCTACTTTTAAGTTCACCTGTAACTTTTCATATATAACCTTTGATTCTGTATAGTATCCTATGGCCGTATTATATTCTCCGTTGTAGGCATTAGCGATGCCGAGGGACTGGTAGGAATCGGCAACCAGCCTTTCATCATTGATCTCCTTTCCAAGGGCAACAGCCCGTTGTGCATAATCCATGGCCGTTGCATATTCACTCAGGTTATTATACACAATGGCCATATTGCTTAATGCCCTGCCGATCATGGATTTACTTCCTATATCTTCACCCAAGTCCAAGGCCTGCTGGTAAGTTTCAAGGGCTAGTGGATAATCACCTGTACCATCATAGATGGCACCCAGGGTGTTCAATGAATAACTCATGTTCATCTTGTCACCCTGTTCTGCTGACAGGGCAAGTGATTCCTTGAAATTTTCGATGGCCAGGTCCATCTGTCCCCATCCCTGGTAGATCTGTCCCAGGCTATTCACAACACGGGCGATCACCCTTTTGTCGCCGGATTCCCTTGCAACCAGCAAGGCCTCTTCGAAGACGCTTATGGCTTTCTCAGCATCTCCCTGTATTTTATGGACCCACCCCATCATGTTCAATCCAAGGGCAATGCCAGCTTTATAATTTATTTCCTCGTATATCGAATTGGCTTTTTCAAGATTTTCCAAGACCTGCTGGTATTCTCCCAGATTGAAATATACTACACCCACATAGTAATATCCATTGGCAACCGATTTATTATCTCCAAGGCTTTGATAGATCTGCATGGCTTCCTTGAAATTGCTAAGCGCCAATTGCCATTCGCCATGTTGATAGTGCGCACTGGCTAAACTGTTAAGCGAATTTGCCCTCCCTTCTGCATGTTGAATTTCTGTTGAAAGTTCCAATGCCTGGTTGGCATATTGAATGGCCTTGTCCTTATCGCCATAAGAATTTTCAACGGAAAGCTCATTCAATAACCTGACCCGGATGGTATCTTCCTTCTCCATGATCAATTCGTTATGCAGGCTGTCAATCTTTTGCAAATCCTGGGAAAATGTTCCGCTAGAAATTATAAAAAGTAAAGCTACCGTTAGCACAGATCTCATTTGCTTGAAATATTATTGTTGGACCGGAATTTTCATTCTAAAAGATACGCCTTTTTCTTTTTCACTGCTACATGTAATTGATCCATTCAACTTCTGGTTAACAATATTGTAGACAATATGCAAACCGAGCCCGGTTCCAATTTTCTTATTTGTTGTAAAAAAAGGATCAAAAATTTTATCAAGATTTTGTTTTGGAATGCCCCTGCCATCATCCTTATATTCAAATATTAATTCCTGATCTGCCTTTTGCATTGATATGTTAATTTTTCCATGGTCTTTTTTCTCGAAACCATGGACGAGGCTGTTGAGGACCAGGTTTGTAAGAATTTGTGAGAAGGCTCCAGGATAACTGTCTATTTCCAGCAAATCATCTACGTCTAGGCTCACCTTGACATGTTTGCCCTTAAGTCGTGGATATAAACTTCGGATAACATCCTGGGAATATTCTTTGAGTTTAAACACCCGTTTCTGTTCGGTGGACTGGTCCACTGATACCTGTTTAAAACTCTGGACCATGGTAGCTGTCCTTTCCATATTGGCCAGGATCAGCTTGGCAGACTGGTTGGCCGTATTCAAATACTCCTTGAAGGCGGCCCGGGATATCTTGTCAGATACATACTGCTCCGCCATCCTGCTGGTCTCTTCTACCAGGCTGGAAGCAGCCGTTACACTTATCCCGACTGGCGTGTTTATTTCATGGGCAACCCCTGCTACTAGTCCACCAAGGGATGCCAGTTTTTCCGACTGAATCAATTGCTCCTGAGTGTTTTTGAGATGATCCAGGGTTATCTGGAGTTCTTCCTTTTGCTGTTCGATCTCATCTATCTGGGCTTCAATTTCTTCTTTTTGCTGAGAGATATATACGTTCTTCTCCTGCAGGGCTATATTGGCTTTTTGCTTCTGTCGTTGGCTTCGCAGAATCAAAGCGGCAATGATGATCATCAGAGCAAACGCTCCAATAAATGCATTTCTTAAGACCTGCTGTTTTTTAACTTCAGCTGTATGAAGTTCTTCCCTTTTCAGGTTCTCGAGTTCAGCAACCTGCTTTTCCTTGTCAAATTGATACTGGTTTTCCCTGGCCGTAATATCCCGAATATTATCCTCATTTAACAGACTGTCACTCATTGTCTTAAAGATCACATTGTAGTCATATGCCTTCCGATAGGATCCAATAGCCGCATAGGATGCTGCAAGGTATTCAGCTGCGTCTCTCATAGCCTCAATCACCCCTGCACTATTGCCAAGCTCGTATCCCTTCAGCGCATGTGATATGGCCTTATTATAGTCTTTTGATTCTTTATATATGTATCCTATCTGTGCATTTATAAGGGCCTCTCTGCGGACATTTCCAGTTTCTTCGGCAATGGACAAAGCCTCAAAATATATCTCGAGGGACTCCGGATAGTTTTCCTGCTGGAGCTTTACCTGGGCGATATTCATCAGACAGATCACAATATTGATCTTATCTTCGAAATCCTTGAATATTTCCAGGGCATTTTGGTAGTTCTCAAGTGCAACAGTATACTCTCCCTTGTCAAGATTCACATTGCCCAGCCCTATATATGAACCTGCCATTGGGCCCTTTTCATTCAGTTCAATACGAATTGCCAGGCTTTGCCGGTAATAATTCAATGCCCTGGCGGTGTCATCCATTTTATAATACACATTGCCGATGTTGTGAAAACCGAGTCCAAGTCTAGATTTATCATCCATTTTCTCCCGGTATGAACATGTTTCGAAATACATATCCAGTGCCCTGGGATAGTCGCCCTGGTATTCATATACCAATCCTATATTGTTCAGGCAATCTGCTATTGCGCTGCTATCACCAAATGACTGACGGATCACCAGTGATTCCTGGAAATAACTTATTGCCTCCGGATAGTCGCTTAATTCATGGTACAGAATTCCAATATAATTAAATACTGAGGCTATTCGATTGCTATCTCCTAGCTCTTCGAGTGTTTCCAGGGCCTTATGGTGATATTCAAGGGCCCGGGTGTGATCTCCCTGATTGCCTAGCGTCCATCCTATGGAGCTATAGCAATCGGCTAATCCTGCCCTATTTCCAGTTGATTCGTAAATATCCAGAAGTTTGTTATGA
The DNA here is from genome assembly GCA_964642325.1 of uncultured Bacteroides sp. Lineage (GTDB taxonomy): Bacteria > Bacteroidota > Bacteroidia > Bacteroidales > SM23-62 > SM23-62. The sequence goes on from CAZXOJ010000033.1 coordinate 4,845, forward strand.
TAGTCCAGCGCCATCGGATGATTACCCCGCCGGTTATACATATTACCGAAGAAACTGTAACTTTCAATTAGCCCGATTGAATCATTTATTTCCTCTCGGATTTTCAGTGCTTCATTATAGTATTCCATCGAAAGGTTATAATCCTGCAGATTATATAGACAGTGGCCCATGGCATGATATCCTCCTGCAGCAGCTTTAAAATTTTCCAGGTCTTTATTCATGTCTATGAATTGCTGGATGTTATTCCTTGCCTGCCTGTAATCATCCTGGGCAATATTTAGTTCGGCGAGTTTTAGGTAATAATCAGTAATGCCCTTACTGTACTGGGATTTTCTTGATAGCTTGTAGGCCTGGTCGGCAAAATCTCTCGCCATGGAGGTATCACTATTAATATGTTCGTCAAACAACTGGTTAAGAAGGTCTGCCTTAATGGAATCGGTTTTTACTTTTTTTAGCAATTTCTCAAGGCTGTCAACCCTGACCTGGTCCTGGGAAAATATCTGAACAGTCATTAAGAGAAACCAGAGGAATAAAGGGAACCGAATCTTAATCATCACAAGGTGGTTTTTTGAATACCAAAATTGGTGAGTAAGCCGGAGACGGAACATTCAGCCCCTCCAAATTTCCATCCACCAGCTCAACTCCCAATTCTGCTTTCTACTTGGTTTATACTTGCGATCTTTTGATTTAATAAAACTACGATATGCGTGCTGGCAAATCTAACAGGTATGTAACCCCTATTGACAGATATGTAACACAAATGTATCAGGATGAATCTGGATGTAAAAAAAGCGCAGTTAAGGGGGCTGCGCTTTCTCGGTAACTGGTAGTGACATTAATCTAATCTAACCTAAAATATTGCCTTAATAAGATTTCAGCCATTGTGGTAAACTATATTGGGCGACGGGCAGATTAACATTGATGATTTCAAAGTTCCCTTTGGCGACTGTATCTCCCGGTCTGCTTTTGGCTTCAAGGCTAAGACAATTCAGAAAACAGATTGCAGCAATCAAAACCATGTAGATTATAAGTCTTAACGGACTTGGCAATGCTTCTTTTCTTGTTGTGGTTTTCATAATTTAGTGCTCCTATGGTTTTGGTTATTACTTTCTCGCCAGCAACCTGGCAGCACATTCCCATGTACATGTGCTTACCATCCAGCCTTCTACGGAAAATTCCAGCTCGTCCTCAACAAGCAGGCAGCGTTGCTCGAAATTGATCATCCAGGGCTCGAAGCTGATATCTGATTCATCGGCCCCTGCCATATAGTCCTGGTTAAAGGAAAGCATCCAGGGTTCAACCTTAAGCTCAGCATCCTCATTTACAGCGAGGTATCCTCTATCAAGATCCATCATCCATTCTTCAAGTTGGAGTTCAGGTTCGTCTTCTTCTGCCAGGGATATGGTGGGTTGGGCGTTAAGTGCTACCCAATTGAAGAAACACAGTACCATGACAGCACACATATACAAAGAAAATCTGCCTGGTCTGGGAAAATTTCCGGTAATTTGTTTTGCCGTTTTCATTTTTTGGTTCTCCTATTATTTAATTTGTTGGCTTCGATTTTTGATTGCTCAAACTTTCTAATACAAAGCTAAGCTATCAGACCACCCGAAGTCTAACAGCAGGGTAACCAAGATTGCCAAATATGTAACCTGTGAAATTTTGTTATCACAAACATGTAACAATAATTAATACATATGTATCAGATTATTAACCGACATTGGGCGTATATCGTTGATTATATGTTTTTTGCGATATACAATGAACAAAATTTTCGCCGGATTCGGGTATTTTGACTCCTGCATTCAAAAAGTGTATATTGATAAATCATGATAAATAACATAGCAATTTCGCCTGAAGTACATAATTTTGCCCTTCCAGGCAGGGCTTGTAATTTTCTAAGAGTAAATCAACGTGACCAGGTTTTCAATATATTTCATTCTTACACTATTCTTTTTAGCCAATAATATCTTTGCCGTGACTTCTGATGCCAGGGGTCATAAAGACAGTATTAATACAGTGGTGCTTAACAGAGCAAAACCAGTATATCAAACCATAAGGCTTTCCTCTCCTGCTCCAAAAATAGATGGCCAGTTAAATGACAATTGCTGGTTAAAAGATGGCAATTGGTCAGGTAATTACACCCAATATATGCCTGAGGAAGGTTTAGCACCATCCCAGGAAACAGAGCTTAAGATCCTCTTTGATGATGCTAATATTTACGTGGCTATCCGGGCCTATGACAACGAGCCTGACAAGATCGATTTTCGTCCCGCCGAACGTGATGAATTCAATGGAGATGTAGTCGGACTGGCATTTGACAGTTATAATGATCAACGGACGGCATTTGAATTCAACCTGACTTCTTCCGGAGGAAAAATTGACCTCTTGCTAATGAACGATCATTGGGACGTAAACTGGAATGCTGTATGGGATGGCAAAACGGCCCTGGAAGATTCTGCCTGGACTGCAGAATTCAAGATACCCCTCAGTCAGCTGCGCTATGCCAATGGCCATGAACAGGAATGGGGACTCCATGCATGGCGCTGGCTGAGCCGAAATGCAGAAGAGAGCCAGTGGGCTCTGATTCCCCGGGATTCCCCTGCCAAACTTTCTGAGATCGGTAAACTCTCGGGGTTGGAAACGCGGAAAAAGTCCAGGCGCCTGGAAATACTGCCTTATGGATTGGCCATGGCGGAAAGTTCTGAAAAACAGGCGGAAAATCCCTTTGCCAATGGGTATGATCATAGGATTAGCGGTGGACTCGATGCAAAGATCGGGCTTACCACAGATTTTACCATGGATGTAACCATCAACCCTGATTTCGGCCAGGTCGAAGCAGATCCATCTGTGTTAAACCTGTCAGCCTTTGAGGTATTTTATGAGGAGAGAAGGCCCTTTTTCCTGGAGGGGAATAATATTCTCAGCTTCGATTACGGCCGCAATGATCAACTGTTCTATACGAGAAGGATAGGCCGTACACCCAGGCACCACCCATCACTTAACGAAGATGAATATGCCAAGTCACCTGGCAATACTCGCATTATATCAGCAGTTAAGGTTACGGGAAAGAACAGGAAAGGTACTTCCATAGGTATTATGCAAAGTGTCACCGCCAGGGAAACCGCAGAGATTAGGTCAGCGGAAGGACCCTCGCGATATGAGACCATTGAACCTCTGACAAGTTATTCTGTTATCCGCCTGCAGAGGGATATCAATGAAGCCAATACCATTATCGGGGGAATGCTGACGGCCACCAACAGGGACCTTAGCAATCAATCCCATCTGAACCATATCCCCGGATCGGCATATACCGGCGGTATAGACTTCCTTCACCAATGGAAGAATAAGACCTATTTCGTTGATTTCAAGGGTGTTTTCAGTCATGTATCTGGAGATACATCCGCCATCACCGCTCTGCAGTATGCATCGGCCAGGTATATGCAAAGACCTGACTTCCATCACCTGGGCATTGATAGCACCCTGACCTCCATGGCTGGTTCCGGGGGAGAATTGACAATCGGAAAAGCAGGCAATGGACGCTGGAGGTATGAAATGGGACTGAGTACCGGATCGCCAAAGCTTGAACTGAATGATATTGGATTTCTGCGCTATACTGACTTGATCTCTCAGCGGACAAGCATGTCATATGTGGTGAATGATCCCTTCTCAATCTTTCGAAGTTTATCATCAACACTGAGCCTTTCCAATTACTGGAATATGGGAGGTTATTATACATCGTCCAGACTGAGGGGGGCAATTATGTCACAATTCACCAATAAGTGGAGGACTATGTATTCCATGACCAGGAGGTTTGAAGGTCTTCAAACCAGAGAGTTGAGAGGTGGACCCGCTCTGTTAATACCGGGAAGATGGGAAAGCACAGTAAGCCTGTCCACTGATCACAGCAAAAAAGTTTATTTCAGGTTCTTCTTTGATTCGGAAGTTTCCGATGACAAGATCTCCAGTACTTTTCTCTATTCCCCGGCAATGACCTTCAGGATAGGGAACAGCATACAGTTTTCCAGCAGTATTCGATATTCCCATGAAAAAGAAAATCTGCAATATGTAACACAGGAAGAAATCGATACTGATCCAAGGTATATTATGGGGTACATGAACCGAAAAAACATGTCTTTCACACTCAGGGCAGATTATGGCATAACTCCTGAGCTGACCATTCAATACTACGGAAGTCCATATTTATCTACAGGTTTATACAATGATTTCAAGCGGATCACGGATTCCAGGGCTGACATGTATGGAGACCGTTTCCATACTTTCTCAGGCCAGGAGATCTCTTTTGATCCGGAAGATAATGTCTACCATGTAGATGAAACTGGCGACGGCAACATCGATTATGAGTTTTCAAACCCGGACTTCAATTTCAAGCAGTTCCGTTCAAACCTGGTGGCACGCTGGGAATACCGGCCCGGTTCCATCCTGTACCTGGTCTGGCAACACTCCAGGACCGGCTATGATGCTGTTACGGATCCGTCCATTGCAAATAATATGGGACAATTATGGGATATCTATCCCACCGATATATTGATGCTAAAGCTTAATTACTGGTTATCCCTTTAAAATACCGATCAAACCATGGGTATCTCCCGACGTAAATTTATTCTTGGCACAGGCGCTCTTGCAGCAGGCAGTTGCCTTGTACCAGCCTTGCCCCTAACATCGTGTAATCCTGCTGGCAAGGCCAGACATGTCCGTTTGGGTTTTGTCGGACCTGAGGAGCATTTCAGGTATTACACACCAGTATTTCAAAAACTGAAAAATACAAAGGTGGAAATGAGCTCCTTTGATGAATCTCTCAAAAGTGATTTTCATGCCATATTTATTAATTCGTTTCCAAACATAAAGGCAACCCATATTATACTGCTGCTCGAGGAAAATAAAGACATTATCACACCCTATCCCCTGGCCAGCAGTCTTTATGAATACAATAGGATCCAGGAGTTTCTGGACCGGTCTAAGCGGGTGGTCGGAATGTTGAATCCACTGTATTTTTACCCGGCAGTCGAAACTTTGAAGAATTTGCTGACTGAAAATACCCAGGAACTTTCAGCAATCCGGGTAAGCTGCCATCCCCGGCAACTGGTCAAGGGATATCCTATAAATGATCCTACCGGACCGGTGGCTCCCCTGCAAAGGATGATTTCCTATATTACCGGCAAATTTCCGCAATCCCTTAACACCGAAAAAGATGAGATAAAAGATATCAGTCGCTGGATCCTTGATTATAAGTCTTTCCAGGCCATCATCCAGGTTGATCCCGGACAAACAGGGTGGATTATGGAAATTGAAGGTCCCGAGCTGAATGCCCTTGCCGACCATACCGGCTTGCTCAGGCTGAATGATGAGGCTAAACCCAGGATTTCCCCGGCACCTTCTGTATGGACCAGGTCAATGATTAAGAACATGGAGGATTTTTTAAAGGCTGTCAGGACCAGGACCGAACCAAAGGTGAACTCTCTTGAAGGACTGTCATCCATCATCCTACATGAGGCAGCCTTGAAAACAGCGCATTTAGGAACAAAGGTAAACCTCTGATAGACTTACCAGTTGATAATTTTTCTGTCAGCGTAGAATTTTCCGTTCTCGATTTTATCTGCAGTAGCCAGCCATATCGCCGTATCTGCTCCTTCTTTGATGGTTTTATTCGCATTGGGACCGCCCATATCTGTGCGGACCCAGCCCGGGCATATGGTATTTACCCTGATCCCCTCCTCGGTGAGTTCCTTCGCCATAACAACTGTCAATGCATTCAGGGCTGTCTTAGAGATCCGGTAGGCTGCATGTCCGCCTCCCATCTCTGATAATTGCCCCATCCTGCTGGAGACATTGATCACCCGCGCATCCTTACTGTCCTTTAAGAGTGGTACCATAGTCCTGGTCAACATAAGCGGACCATAAAAATTGGTTGCCATTGTTTTATGCAGGTCCTCAAGTTCCATATCCATGGCCCTGTGCTTGTCTTCTATCATTATCCCTGCATTATTGATAAGGACATCCACCCTCCCACAGGTATCTTCCACATAATCAGCTATATCACTAACACTCTGTTCATCAGTGACATCAAGTTGATGAAACCAGGCTGTTTTCCATTCCTCTCTGATTTTATTAACCAGTGGACGCCCTTCATGCATGTTGCGGGCTGTAAAAACTACGTTCCATCCAATTTCCAGCAGTTGTTTGCCAATTTCCAGGCCGATTCCCCGATTCGCTCCGGAGATTAAAGCAATTTTATCCATGTTGTTATTTGGTTTTCATGACTTTGATAACCTTCTTATCCTTTGGGGTCCGGAGTGTTATGTAATACATCCCGTTAGTAACAAGACTACCAGATTCATCGATCCCGTCCCACTTAACACGCTTTAATCCAGCCTGCTGGTCTTCTTTGATGAGGGATTTTATTTTCTGGCCGAGGATATTATTGATCTGTATCTCAACCCGTCCGTCTTGCTCAAGTTGGTATTCTAAGGTTAAATGCTCCCGGAATGGATTAGGGTATGCCTTCGCCTCCCCAAGTGTCCCAATAGGCTCTGCACTCATTCCAGGTAAAAGGATAAGTAAAAAAACAACAGCAAATAAAACTTTCATGAAATGTACAATTCTTCTCATGCTCAACCCTCTCAATTTATGTTTACTAAAATATGAAAATCTGCTTATATGTAAAAATATGCATGCAAAATTAATGCCGAGTTTTTTATATTTATATAAAAAAACAAATGAAGGCATTAACATTTCATGGAAAATTGGATGTCCATTTTGAGCAGGTACCGGATCCGGAACTCAAGAAAGCCACTGACGCCATAGTAAAAGTCAGGCAGACGGCCGTATGCGGATCTGATCTGCACGTTTACCATGAGCGGGAATCGGGACTGGACAAAGGAACGGTTATGGGTCATGAGTTCATTGGAGAGGTGGTGGAAGTGGGCAAGGATGTCAGGTTCCTGAAAAAGGGTGAAATGGTGGCAAGTCCTTTTACCACCAATTGTGGAAAATGCTATTTCTGTGACATAGGCCTCACAGCCCGCTGTATTAATGGCCAATTATTTGGCTGGGTGGAAAGTGGAATAGGGCTGCAAGGCAGCCAGGCGGAATATGTCAGGGTTCCATATGCTGATACCACGCTGGTCAGCATTCCTGAGGATCTCTCTCATCATCATGCCCTGCTTAGTGGAGACATACTTTCTACGGGGTACTTTTGTGCGGATATGGCAGAGATCAATCCGGGGGGATTATATGTGGTGATTGGTTGCGGCCCTGTTGGCATTATGACCATCATGAGCGCATTTGAGCAGGGGGCCCTTCATATTGTTGCCATAGACTCTGTTCCTTCCCGCCTGGAGATGGCCAACAGGCTGGGAGCCATTGCCGTGCCTTTGCATGGAGATCCAGTTTTGAATGTCATGGAAAAAACACATGGTACAGGAGCTGAAGCGGTGATGGAAGCAGTGGGGAGTCCTGTTGCTCAAGACCTCGCACTTAAACTTGTCCGGCCCGGAGGAATTATATCGACGGTGGGTGTACATACTTCTGACATGTTCGCATTTACCCCAGCAGATGCCTATAACCTGAATCTTACTTATAGGACCGGTCGTTGTTCAGCACGTTATTATATGGATATTCTTTTACCCAAACTGGAGGACTGGCCTTTTGACCTGGATATGATCATCAGCCATGAACTCCCCCTTTCGGAGGGTCCCAGGGCCTATGAGATGTTTGACAGGAAGGATGAGAACAGTATGAAGATTTTGCTGAATCCGGCTCTGTAGGGGTAATTGCTAACAAATCCTGGGTAATTGTTCTCCTGTCAGCATATCGATGATCCTGCTGGAACCGATACTTGTGGTCATCCTGACCATTGAGGGGTGCTCAGCTACCAGTTCTCCAATCACACATGCTTTTGATCCCAGGGGATGCTCTCTCATCTTCCCGAGAACTATTTCAGCTTCTTTCTCAGGAAGGATGACCAATAATTTTCCCTCATTGGCAATATAGAGTGGATCGAGGCCAAGCACCTCGCAGGCTCCCCTGACAGCAGGAGAAACCGGGATAAGGTCCTCCTGAAGAACCATGCCTGCACGGGCTGACTGGCTGATCTCGTTCAATGTTGTTGCCACACCTCCACGGGTGGGGTCCCGGAGAACCGATATATTCGGACTGGTATCCAATATGCTATCCACCAGTCCGTTCAAGGCTGCTGAATCGCTTTCGATGGATGTCTCAAATTCCAGTCCGGCCCTGGCTGACATAATAGCCACCCCATGGTCTCCTATGGTTCCACTGAGAATAATAACATCTCCCGGCTTGCAGTTCCTGGGATCGATATTAACACCTTCCCTGACCCGTCCAATGCCGGAAGTGTTGATGAATATTTTATCCCCGCTTCCCCTGTCCACCACTTTTGTATCACCCGTTACTATGCTTACCCCCGCCTTGTCTGCTGCCTCTTTCATGCTCAGTACGATCTTCCATAGATCTTCCATAGGCAATCCTTCCTCCAGGATCATGCCCACCGACAGGTACTCAGGCTTGGCACCACAACATGCCAGGTCATTTACGGTCCCGTTTACGGCCAGGTCCCCTATGTTCCCTCCGGGGAAAAAAATTGGTTGTACTACAAAACTGTCCGTTGTAAAGGCAAGCCTTCCAGCCTCCCTTGTAATAACTGCTCCGTCATGTCCAGCATTAAGCAGGTCATTATTAAAAGCAGGCAGGAACATTTGCTCTATCAGCTGGTGTGATAATATGCCTCCGCTTCCGTGAGCCATGGTTATCACAGGATATTCGCTGATGGGAATGGGACAACTTAACTGAAAATCCATTTCTTATTTAATTCAGGAAATTTCTCTTTTCTTAAACCTGTAATAGGCCGCACATGCACCTTCTGAACTAACCATGGGGGCCCCTAGCGGATGCTCAGGTTTACATTCCTTAGCAAAGGCGGGACAATCACCGGGTTTTTTCAATCCCTGAAGGACTTCTCCGGCAATGCATTTATCAGACTCCTGCTGGACAATATGGCCAACATCAAAGATCTCTTCAGCATTATAGGCTTCATATCCTGGAGCCAGGCGGAAACCACTATCCGGGATGCTGCCAATCCCCCTCCATTTCATGTCTGTGTGTTCGAAGACTTCATTCAACAATTTTTTAGCCTGTTGGTTACCCTCCCGGGTGACCACCCTTCCATAAGCATTCTCCACTTCGGCAGATCCCTTTTCCAATTGCAGAATAACCCGGTATATGCCCTGCAGGATATCCACTGGTTCGAACCCGGTCACCACAATGGGTACATTGTATTTTGAAGCAATGGGCAGGTATTCCTCATACCCCATCACTGTACATACATGTCCCGCTGCAAGGAATCCCTGGATCTTATTATGTGGATTGGAAAGTATGGCTTCCATGGCCGGTGGTACCAGCACATGGGAACTCAGTATAGAGAAATTACTGATCCCTTTTCGACTGGCTTCCTTCACAGCCATGGCATTAGCCGGTGCGGTAGTCTCAAATCCAATGGCGAAAAAAACCACCTGTTTTTCCGGGTTCTCCCTGGCAATTTTAAGAGCATCCAGCGGGGAATACAATATCCTGATATCGCCCCCTTCTGCTTTTACGCCCAGCAGGTCCTTTTCTGATCCCGGTACCCTTAGCATATCTCCGAATGAACAGAAGATCACATCTTTTCGTTGGGCAATCCTGATGGCCTTGTCAATGATCTCCAGCGGGGTAACACAAACCGGGCAACCCGGACCATGGACCAGCTGGATATTTTCAGGGAGAAATTCTTCCAGGCTGTATTTCATAATGGAATGGGTCTGTCCACCACAGATCTCCATGATGGTCCAATCTCCACTGCACACTTCGTGGATCTTGCTGGAAAGGTTCTTCACCAGCTCAATATCCCTGTATTCATCAACATATTTCATGATCCTACCTTCTGTATCACCAGCCTTCCTCTCCCATTTTAGCATCAATTTCTCCCAACTCTTTCAGTAATTCAAGGGTCTCCATGGCATCATTTTCATCGACTATATTCAAGGCCATACCTACATGGGCAAGCACATAATCCCCTTCCTTCACCTCGGGCAGCCATTGCACACAAACATCCTTTACAATTCCTGAAAAATCCACCTTTGCCATTTTCATCTCAGGATCAGCAAAATCGATGGATACCACTTTACCCGGAACAGCTAAACACATATACTTAGATTTTGTGCAAAATAACAAAAAAAAACCCAAAGCTGATTTTACCGTAGAAGCCTTTATAAACCTAGCATTACTTATGCAACATTTAAAATTGAACTACCCTATAATTCCTGGCTTACTCCTGGCCATGGTGTTCCTGTTTTTTTCATGTAAAAAAGACGAAGATGGCCCCCAGCTTGTAGCACAAACTGGTCCTGATGCCATGGCCAGCATTGGTGATACCGTAAGGCTTGATCTCAGTGCTTCAACAGGTACAGATTATCAAATCATCTGGCATATCAAAACCCAACCCGGTGAGGATTCGGTCGTATATGCTGAAACTGATTCTGCCTATTTCATCCCCTTTAGCAATGGAATTTACCAGGTACAGCTGAGCCTTACAAAAGGGGATTTATCCAGCAAGGATTACCAGAATATAGATGTTACAGGTGCCGTACTATTGCCTGATATGATCACAGAAGATACCCGTTTGCAGAAAATTGCTCTCGATTTAAGTGCAGATTACAGGGTTCGAGGAGAATTGCAGGTACTCGCCAAATTAACCATTGATCCAAGTGTCATCATCGAATTTGCCCATGATGCATCTCTGGTGGTTAAAAATGCGGGGAATATAATTGCAGACAATACCACTTTCACAGCCATTGATGCAAACTGGAAGGGAATCTATATAGAAACCGCCGGTAATACCTTCGCCAATTGTGTGATTGAAAATGCCGGAAATGCTTCTTTTACTGGCAATGAGAACGAAAAGGCAGCCATTATGACAAGGGGGAATGCCACCCTTGCATTTTCCGGGAATACCCTGAAGAATAGTGGAGGATACGGGATCATTGTCAAGGACGATTCGGATTTTTTCTTTGACAATCCAAACCAGGTCTACCCATACAGCAATAATCGTTTCGAAAACAATGCAGCTGGCCCCATGCTTATTCCTGTGTACGTACTGAGTGATCTGGACGGGCAAAACTTTGAGGAGGAAACGCCTGAAACTTATATAGAATTATATCAATCGACATACTCAGCCCAGGAGACAAAGAATCCCCTGTTTAGTGATATGGGGATAGCCTACCGGGTAAAGGGAATGCTTACATTCAATAAGAACCTGGGTATTACCAAGGGCGTGGAAATGTATTATGATGCTGAGGGAGGAATCAGTGTCGATGGCGCATTGACGGTATCCGGACATGACACCGCTATGGTTTATATGAATGGTATAAATCCTGTCTCCGGCGCATGGAAAGGGATAAATGTGACGAACGGGCATGCCGGCTTTACCTACGTAAGTATCCTGAATGCCGGGGGCAGTCCACTTCCTGGCCAGGAAGAAACAGCCGCACTCGTCGTTGACCAGACCCTTAGCATGGATCATTGCACAGTTTCCGGGAGTGGTGGTATGGGTATTCATTTGCCCGGTTCAGGCCATATCCAGTTTTTCGATAACTTTAAGGACAATCTCATTGAAAACAATTCAGGGGCAGCAGTGCGGATCAGGATGGATGATGTAAACAAGGTAGTAAACGGCAATACCATTCGCTCAGGTTCTGAAACGGTTGCAGCTGTTGAGGTTCATATGGGACTGGATGATCCCCTTGGGACATGGATAAACATGGATGCCGAAATCGACTACATAATCATTGAACCTCTACAAATTAAAGCAACGAAGGATCTGGTCGTAGAAGCGGGATCTACCATTCAACTACTTGCAGGCAGGTATATCGAGGTGTCGGGAGGACTACTGGTGAATGGGCAGTCAGGCACACCGGTAACCTTTGAAGGAACACAATCCAAAAAGGGTCATTGGGACGGTATCATACTGAACGGTACACAGGAGATCCTGATAAACCATATGGTGATCAGAGACGGAGGTGGTGCATTAGAAGACAAAGGAAATGTTATCGTAGAAGCCACTGCGGCCGATGTGACCATTACCAATGCTGAGATTGTCAACAGCAAGGGATATGGTGTACTGATCAAGTCAGGAGCTTCGGATTTCGGGATCAATGATCCAGCCTCTAACAATACCCTTGAAGGAGACCTGGGTGGTTTTTACATGGAAGGCAAATAAATACAATATGCTTGAAATCGCTGTAATATTTGATATGGATGGTGTCATTGTTGACTCCGAGAAGGTATACCAGGCAATAGAACGACAGATGTATGACGATCTGGAAATCCCTGTTTCAACGGAAGAGCACCGCTTGTTTATAGGTGCAGCCGAAAGGTCTATGTGGCAGCACATGAAGGATAAATATCAGATGGATACAGATATTGACTTCCTTGTGAAAGAAGAAAGAACCAGGTTTATGTCACAGCTGGATCAGCCGGGCAATATCCCGCTGATGCCGGGACTCCTGGAATTGCTAGAAGCCCTGGCCCAGGAAAGTATACAAGCACTGGTGGCTTCCTCGAGTTCCAGGGAAATTATTGAGAAGGTACTCAGGGTTAACGACATTCGTCATTTTTTCAAAGATATTACAGGTGGTGATGATGTTCTTAATTCTAAGCCTGCCCCCGATATATTCCTGGAAACTGCCTCGAAGGCGGATACAGCCCCTGGCCAATGCCTGGTGATAGAAGATTCTGAAAACGGGATCAGGGCAGCCCTTTCAGCCGGTATGAAAGTAGTAGCCTTATTGAATAATTATAGCGATGGACTGGATCTTTCTGCGGCAAGCAAAACCATTCATGCCCTTCATGAATTGGACCCCGAGGTGATACGGCAGGTTCTGAAATATTAGATTCCTTCCTGAACAACCTGTCAGGATTTTTAATATTTTTGTGTATTCAATACTAACCTGTATTAGTTAATTCATTATGAAGTATTCCAAATGGCAATTTACTGCCCTTCTCCTGTTACGGGTACTGATCGGCTGGCATTTTCTTTACGAGGGACTGGTTAAACTGATTAATCCTGACTGGTCTTCAATCGGTTACCTGCTTGATTCCAAGTGGATCCTGTCTGGATTCTTTCATTCCCTGGCAGCTAATCCCGGCGTTCTGAACGTTGTTGATTTTTTGAATATGTGGGGATTGATCCTTGTGGGACTAGGACTCATCCTTGGTGTATTTACGCGAATATCCGCTATTGGAGGAATAGTTTTGTTGGGATTTTATTATCTAAGCCATCCCCCCTTCCTGAACCTCGAATATGTACTTCCATCTGAAGGCAGTTATCTCATCGTAAATAAAACCCTGATAGAGCTGGTCAGTCTCTGGGTATTATGGCTGTTTCCAACAGGCAGGATCATGGGTATAGACAGAATTATCTTTGGTGCCAAGGAATAAAACAATAAAACTATGGAAAATAATAAGCAAGGATTATTTGGCAGGATGGACCGCCGAAATATGCTGAAAGGGTTGGCTACTGTGCCCTTTCTTGGAGCCTTTGCCATCGGATGGTGGAGAAAAAGAAGAAAGGAACACTATATGCAGCACTCCCTGTTAAAGGAGCTTAACATGGATGCTTCCGCTCCTGAAATCCCACCCTCACCCTCCAGTGATAAAACCATACGGCTGGGGATCATCGGTTACGGAGGCAGGGGTGCTCACCTGGTCAGGGGTGCAGGGTTTGCAAATCCTGAATTGATACAGGCATGGAAAGAAGCAGCCATGGTTAATGCTGACGATAAAAGATATGAGGATTTCCTGGCACAGGATGATCTGAACGTTGAGTTAAATGGCGTTTGTGATGTGTATGACGTGCGTGCAGAAAGGGGACTGCTGGCTTCAGGCAATGCGGCCCGTGAAGGGACTGATGCCGGGGTTAAACCAAAGGCAAGAAGATACAGGACCTACCAGGAATTGTTGCAGGCAGACGATATTGATGCCGTTATTATCGGCACACCCGACCACTGGCATGCACAGATGACCATTGATGCTGCCAGGGCCGGCAAGCATGTTTATGTGGAAAAGGGCATGACACGTACCCTTGATGAAACCTATACCATGGTTGATGCCGTTAAGGAAAGCGGGATCTGCTTTCAACTCGGACACCAGGGAAGGCAAACTGAAAGTTATCTGAAGGCCAGGGAAGTAGTCGAAAAAGACCTGCTGGGAAACATCAACCTAATAGAGGTCTGCACCAACAGGAATACCCCAAATGGAGCATGGCAATACAAGATCGATGAGGAGGCCGGTGCACATAACATTGACTGGGAACAATTTAGCGGACCCTATTCTGACCATCCTTTCAGCCTGGAACGATTTTTCCGTTGGAGATGCTGGTGGGACTATGGAACCGGGCTTTCCGGTGACCTCTTTACTCACGAGTATGATGCTATCAACCAGATCCTTGACCTTGGAATACCCCGTTCTGCAGTTTCTTCAGGTGGCGTCTATCATTTCAAGGATGGCCGTGAGGTACCTGATGTCTGGCAGGTTACCTGTGAATACCCGGAACGTGACCTTACCCTGCTGTATAGTGCCAGCCTTGCCAGCAGTCGCAACAGGGGTAAAGTGATTATGGGACATGATGGTCACCTGGAACTTGGCAATTCCCTGACAGTTTGGCCAGACAGGGACTCCACCCGGTATGCAGAAATGATTGAGAGAGGTGTCATTGACCCGGCAAAACCCCTGTTCAATTATATTCCGGGAAAGAAAAATGTTGATGCGGTATCATCTGCAACGGAGGCTTATTTTGCTGGACGGGGACTCCTCTACACATACCGTGGAGGCCGCAGGGTGGATACTACCCACCTTCATGTCAAAGAATGGATTGATTGTATCCGTTCAGGAAAGCAGCCCAGTTGCAATATTGACCAGGGATTCCAGGAGGCAATCACAGCCCAGATGGCCATTATCTCTTACCGGGAAAACAGGAAAGTTTTCTGGGATACTGAGCAGCAAAAAATCATTTAATGAAATATAGGAAAAGTTAAATTTCATTAATTTCTCGGCCTTTTAAAAATCGACTATTTTAATAGTTGTACAATTAACATTATAGTAATATATTTACGGGATCATTCCCCTGCAGATGGCCCAGAAAAAATTCTATTTCAATCCTGATCACCTCTCCCTGACGCCTGCCAAAAGAAGTCTGAAAAAGAGGTTCGCCACCATATCGGTATTCGTCCTTATCTGTATGGCATTGGGGACCATAGGCTATTTCCTGACGTCAGGAATTATCCTGACACCACGTGAAAATAACCTTAAGTCCCAGAATGAAAAATTGATCAACCTCTATCGATCCCTGAATGAAAAACTTGATGAATACGAAATTGCCTTATCTGAGTTACAGACAATGGATGACAGTATTTATCGTTCTCTCATCGGTAAGGCGCCCATGCCACCTACCATCCGTAATGCCGGTACAGGTGGACATGAGCCTGCAGTGAACCTGCGAGATGCTGCTTATCCCGTAATCGTTGTTAGCACTGCTGAGAAAATTGACCAGTTGGATTCACATCTAAAAATCCAGATGAATTCCTTCAGATCTGTTTTAAACGAGATGTTCAGTAATAAGGACCGGCTGGTACATTTACCTGCCATACAGCCGATCTCTAATGAAGACCTGCGGCTGACCGGATCAGGATTCGGAATGAGGCATCATCCTATCCTGAACATTGTTAGGATGCATGAAGGAATTGATTTCCATGCATCTGTCGGCACAGAGGTTTTTGCAACAGCAGATGGAGTGGTGAAAGATGTCCGTACCTCGGAAACTTTCGGGAAGGTGATCATAATTGATCATGGTTATGGACTGGAGACTTTCTACGCCCACCTGAATGGTTACAATGTTAGAAAAGGAGAAAAAGTGAAACGGGGTAATCTGATCGGGTTTGTTGGCAATACCGGTCTTTCAAGGGGACCACATTTGCATTACGAGGTTCATATTTTTAACAGGGAGGTTGACCCTGTAAATTACTTCTTCAAAGACCTGACCCCGGAAGAATACAAGGAAATCGTCCTTATCTCCCAGTCCTTCGAAGAAAGCATGGATTAGACAGGAATGAAGATCAAGATACTTGCCCTGTCAGGAATAGCATTTATCCTGATTATTTTATTCAGGTCCGGACACACGACAGAATCACAGTCCCCTGTTGAATTCACCACCCATTCAGAGCCAATAAGGGTAGATTCCCTGCCCATTCAAAAAATCATTCGGAAATTTAATATGTTCCTGAGTGATAGCCTTCAGAGCACGGGATGCGTGGGAGCAGCAGCATGCGTTTTTTACGATGATAAAATAGTCTACACACTCACCCATGGTGTTAAGCGTGCCGGCACAAAAGATTCTGTGGACCGCCATACGGTATTTCGACTCGCATCCGTATCCAAAGGCTTTGCAGGTGTACTGGCAGCCATACTGCAGGAAGAGGGAATAATATCCATGGATGACAGGATCATTGATTACCTACCGGGTTTCCGGCTCAAAGATTCGATAAATACCCAGGATCTGGCTATTCGGCATATATTAAACCATACTTCAGGATTGGTACCTCATGCTTATGATAACCTGGCTGAAGATGGCAAAACCATCAGGGAAATTTTACCGGAACTTGCCACCGTGGATATTGCGGGTATCCCTGGACAATATTACGGGTATCAGAATGTTATTTTCAGTCTCATTGATACCATGGCAGAACTGAAAACAAGCAGGGACTATGGTGAACTGGTTTACAGGAAAATTTTCAGGCCCCTTGGTATGAAAGATGCTTCGACAGGATACAGGGGACTCGTATGGAATAACAACGTGGCCTTTCCTCACGACCGTATAAACGGTGAATACCAACCCCGCCCGTTGAATACAGGTTACTATAATCTTTTGCCGGCTGCAGGTGTGAATGCGAGCATAGATGACATGGGAAAATGGTTGACAGCATTGTTGGGATTTATGCCAAAAAAACTCGATACAGCTGTCATTAACCTCATTTCCACACCTCAAGTATACACACCCCTGAAACGTAATTATACTCGATTCTGGGCCCCTATAGAGGCCAGGTATTACAGCTTTGGCTGGAGGATCTATGATTACAAGGGAAAACGTATCCTTTATCATGGAGGATATGTCAGGGGATACCGTGCCGAGATAGCATTTTGTCCTGAAGAAAATACTGGTATTGCATTCCTGCTTAACTCACCGAACCGGCTCGCTTCACAGGTTGTTCCGACATTTTTCAATATGTACCTGGAGGAGCAGGCTGCCGGTCAAGCCATACCTGCCGGCCTGGCCCTGCCCTGACCACTCTTAAAGTTCCCTCACCCAAATATTCCTGAAGCTTACCGGGTTACTATGATCCTGTAACATGAGGGGTTGTTTCAGGGGATGTGCCTTGTACACAGGCAATCCAATGTACTCGGAAGCACCTTTTATAACAGCATGATTGAGTAAAAGCACCCCATTGTGCAATACAGTTACAGTTGCAGGGGTAAACAGGGAACCGTCATCTTTAAACCTTGGTGCCATAAAAATAATATCATAGGTCTGCCATTCCCCCGGAGGCCTGCAGGCATTTGCCAGTGGAATATGTTGTTTGTAAATTGAGCCTGTTTGTCCGTTAGGATAGGTTATATTTTCATAGCAATCCAATACCTGAACCTCATAACGGCCCTGGAGGTATACCCCGCTGTTGCCACGCCCCTGACCTTCCCCTTCTACTTCTGCCGGAGCCCTCCATTCAAGATGCAGCTGGATATCTCCAAATGATTGTTTTGTATATATGGCTCCAGTCTCCTTGACGACCGTCATTGCCCCATCAGCTAGCAACCACCCGACAGGTTCTCCACCTGGTTTTTCCCATTGATCCATGTCTGAACCGTCAAAAAGTATAATGGCATCTGAAGGTGGAGCAGTACCATTACCAGGTGTGATAACCGGGGGCACTGGTTCCCATACTTCTGTGAGCTCGGGCTGCCATTCCTGGGCGAGCAATCCAAGTGAGTAAGTTATGGCCAGAACGGACAGAAAAATTTTCTTCATCATTGTTGTATTTATTAAAGGTTTAAAAGTATCGTATCAGGATTTATAACCGGTATCCAGCGTATCCCATTCCTTCCCTCCTTTTTTCACAAAGATGATCAGGAATGTCGGATAACCGCAATAAAATACGGAATTGATGATCATGCCGAGTACAATCATCCCAGCCAAGAGATTTTTAGGGAATAATTCCAAGGTATTAAGTACAGGTACAATCTCCACCTGAACCAGGACCATATATACCACATACCACACGATGTTAAGGATGGCCGCCGCATAGGCAATGTTTTTATATGTTCTTTTCCCAGCCAGGTAAAGGATCCCGGAAAGTATGTACAAAGCTGAGATCAGAAATATATAGGGAAAGATATTTCCGATCAAACCATAGACAGATTCAAGCATGGCAGGCATGTCGATGACCTCAGACACTTCTGGTGGCCATGGAAAATGCTCGAAGATTGCTTCCTGAACCTTGATAACGACCGAGATCACAGTGGCCAAGATCAGTCCCAT
>CAZXOJ010000034.1:0-23319 GCA_964642325.1 uncultured Bacteroides sp.
TCATCAATTTTATCAGGAAATCCGAAATCAGGGAAATATTCATCCGGGTGCTCAGGTGTAACAGTATCCAACCACGGATGAAATCGACCGACATCCGACTGATGAAAAGGACCAGTTGTGCGACCAGGATCAGGTAAATGAAATTTATATCATTGTTGCTGATACCAACATCCACAATGGACTGTGTGAGAAAGGGAAAAATAAGTTGCAGGATGCTTCCCAGTAGCATACCCAGTATCAGTTGTATTATATACTTCCTGTGCGGTTTTAGATATGATAACAGAAATCGGAAACTGGACTTATCGATAACTTCCCCTTCTTCTGCATAGAAATCCGGGGTTGTTTCAAGCAGCATGGCCAGGCCTTTCTTTTCCCCGTCCTCCTGCACGCTGATCCAGTTTTTCAGGAATTCAGCTTTTGTATATTTCACCAGTCCGAATGCCGGATCAGCCACAAATACAGTGTCCTTGGAAACCTTATAAACAACGACAAAATGATTCTGTTTCCAGTGTACCACTATTGGCAGGGGCGCTGAGGTGAACAATTTTTCCGGTGTCAGAGAAACCCCCATGGTCCGGAATCCAATGGATTCAGCAGCTTCAGATATACCCATCATGGAAACCCCGTCCCTTGACAGGTAGCTCTTTTCACGCAGGGTATGCAGGGAATAGGATTTCCCGTAGAACTTGGCAATCATACGCAGGCAGGAAGGCCCGCAATCCATCGCATCCAGTTGTTTATAGAATGGGAATGACGCCATGTTTAGGGATCGCTTTGGGTTAAAAATAAGAAAATCTTAAGAGAATCACGGTTTTATGCAGGAAAATGAATTCACTGAAGATCATGCAGAAGCGACCTGGCCTTCTTCCGGAAAGGTGATTCTGTCTCTTCAATCAGCAGCAGCTGTTCCTTCGAGAGTGCAGCCTCCCCTTTCTTCAGATAAGAAAGGGCCAGGTACCACCTGGTAGCCGGAATCAGGTCACCCTGGGCATCATCAAGGAGTTCCTCAAATGTATCAATGGCCTTGCCGGTAAGGCTCTGGTGCATATACGCATGGCCGGCATAAAAAAGTGAGTATTCCCTGAGTCCGGCACTGTCTGACAGCATTTCAAACAGGATCACAGCTCTTTCATAATCACCTGACTCATACACCTTAATGGCAAACAACAAGTCATCATCCGCCCTGGACAACTCCATCACATCTGACGTTATCGGATATTCTTGATAATATTCTGCATAAAGATCCCTTGGCAATTTTTCCCTGAAAGGTCTGAAAATGAGGATAGAAACAATCGCAGCAATAAGGACTACAGCGGCAGCAGTCCACCAGATACGCCTGATTTGCCTGATGTTCGACCGCTGGGATTCATTAAGGTCTGTTGCCTGCTGAGCTTTTTCTCTTCTTCGCTCAAAATCTTGTCGGGCACTTTTTATCATTTCATCAACCTCTCCGGGGAGGTCAGCATTCTTACCCTCCTTAAAATCTAATACAGCCTGCCGGATCTCTTCCAATGTCTCCTGATCAAGGTTTGCTTCCGGATCATCTGCCTGGCTCAAAGCTTTACCAGCCAGCTTCTGAAGTTTCCGGAAAGTTTCCACTTTCTGAGCAAATTCGGGATTTCCGGAGATCTCCTTCTCAAAGTCCAGTCTCTCATCGGCTGTCATTTCCCCATCAAGATACCTGATTATGTTTTTATCATCAGTCATCTGTAATCTCTTTAAATTTTGGATCTTTCCTTATCCGGTTAAAAAGGCTTTGCTTACACCTGTACTTACGGTCTGATGTATAATGCTCACTACTGTATCCGAATATTTGCTGGATCTCAGAAAGGGATACTTTATCAAAATGCAGGCGCAGTAATTTCTGGCAATCCTTGCTTAGCTGCGCGAAATGATGGTTAAACAGATCCCGAAATTTCTCCTCCTGGATCCAGTCTACCGCATCTTCCTCCGGGACTACCTCAAGTTTTGAATCCTCCACCAGGTTGACCTTGCTTTTCCTCATATCATGCATCCATATGTTCTTACAAACGGCCAGCAGGTAAGTCGAGAATGAGCATGTCAGCGTCAGGCCGTCCTTGCGGACCTTCTTTATTATCACATACAGGGCTTCCTGGAAAACATCCTTGATATGCTCAGGATTCCCGCCCCTGCCCATAATGAAGCCCTCCACTTTCCCAGAAAACCGATCATAGATATATGCCATAACCTTTGGGTCATTCTGAGAGATTCCCTCGATGATCTGTTCATCGTTATATTGCTCCATCGCCGGTTGAGATAAGTAAAGGCAAAATAAATATACTAAAATGGGAGGATGGTATTGTCAAAAAATCTTATTTAATTTGCTGTCCAATAAATTTAAGAGTTGCAAATATGTACATATTCAAATATTTTTTAATTGTTTTTCTGCTTGTCCCAATATGGCTTTCCGCACAAAATATCGCTCAATGGAGGGGACCAGACCGGAATGGAATCTATCCAGAGACAGACCTGTTAAACGAATGGCCTGAAGAGGGTCCTGAACAATTGTGGACCACTGATGGAATCGGCAAAGGATATTCATCCGTGTCTGTATTGGATGGAACCATATATGCCACCGGCCTGAATGACAGTGTTGAAACCCTTACAGCCATAAGCCACGCGGATGGGAACATACTGTGGCAAATCCCATACGGACAGTCTATCCTTCGTTCTTTCAAGGATACCCGCTGTACCCCAACCATTGAGGAAGACAGGGCCTTCATGATCAGCGGTCGCGGTGAGGTGGTATGCGTGGATCTATCCCTGCAACAAATCGCATGGCTTGTTGATGCATTTCAGCTTTTCGAGGGAAAATCCGGAAGATGGGAGATTGCTGAATCCCCCTTGCTGGTTGAAGATAAGGTTATTTTTACGCCCGGTGGACATAAAACCACCATGATTGCATTGGATAAAAATACAGGAGAGACCATCTGGAGCAGTGAGACCCTGCATGATTCCTGCGCTTATGTTTCTCCCATCCTTATTGAACGGGGTGATAAAAAAATAATTGTAAATGTATTAAGCCATAATATCATTGGTGTAGACGTTGAAAATGGAAACATATTATGGACTCATAAATACCCTGAAGTGGAAGAGCCTCTCAGGTACGAGCTGTCTAATCATATCAATACCGTTACTCCCATATACAAAAATGGAAGGCTTTTCATCACCAGTGGATACGATCGTCCCTCGGCCATGTTCGAACTCTCCGCTGACGGTACAAAAATCAACCTGGTATGGAAACAGCCTGTAATGGACACTCATCATGGTGGAGTTGTGCTGCATGATGGCTACCTGTATGGTTCTACATGGATAAACAACAGCCAGGGAAATTGGGTTTGCGTAGACTGGGATTCTGGAGACCTCATGTATGAGAAAAAATGGAACAACAAGGGTTCCATCATTTCAGCCGATGATAAGTTTATCATTTATGAAGAAAAACGGGGCTTCGTCGCACTGGTCGATCCAAATCCTGAAGATTTCCAGGTGATCAGTTCTTTCCGTCACCAGCAGGGCAGCGGTCCCAACTGGGCCCATCCTGTGATCAATGATGGAATTTTATACATTCGGCATGGGGAGACCCTAAGTGCTTATAAAATAGGCAAGTAAAAAGGCTCTTATTCTCCTGAAACCGCGACAAGGTAGCTTGCAGTACGTAAGTATATCGTACTCTTTGAAATGGCCGGACTGGCCATACAGATATCGTCCATATCGTTAACAGCCAGTTTTTTATATTCGGGACCGGCAGCAATAACATATACTTTCCCGTTTTCTGAGGAAAAATACAGTTTCCCGTCAGAAGCAATTCCGGAGGCAGTCACCCCACCGCTGACCCCAAGGCTTTCCTTGTACATCAGTTCTCCCGTGGTTGCATGAAAACAGCTCAATGAACCATTTCCCCGTAGGTTGTAGAGATAATCCCCATAGATCAGCGGGGTTTGCATATAGGCCCCCCCGCGACTGATGCTCCATACAATGAAATCATTGGTGGTACTATCCTTTTCCAGGGTAATATCACCTTTCGCGTCAGGTTTGACTACATAGATGGGTGAGTACCTGCCATGTGCATTATTTATGTAAATCAGGTCATGCGCAATGACAGGCGTGGGAACTGGGGCATCACCTCCGCCGCTCATCTTCCAGATCTCCTGGCCTGTATCAAAATCATACCCCCCCATATGTTTGAATCCGTTAACGATGATCTGTGTCTTGCCATCTTTCTCATAGACGGCCGGAGAACCCCAGGTCGATACCTCATCCCTGGCTGTCCGCCAGATTTCATTACCGGTTTCGATATCGAAAAGGGCCAGGAAATCCTCTCCTGTAACATCGCACTGAATGATTATTTTCCCCTGGTGGATTACCGGGGAACTGGCAATTCCCCATTCCACTTCCGGCTCGGTGTATGGTCCCGCATTAATCACACCCAGGTCCTTCTTCCATAAAAGATTCCCTATGAGATCATAACAGAAGAGTCCCTCGCTACCAAAATATACCACCAGGTGCTCACCATCTGTAGCAGGAGTACAATTGGCATGGGAGGACTTGGTATGCCGTCTTGTTTTGGGGACCCCAATGTGGGAAAGTCTATCCCATATAAGCTCCCCCGTATTTTTATCCAGGCAGTACACCTTAAATTCGTGGATGGATTCATCCTCTACCATGTCAATATCACCATATAAGCCCACCTTCAGGTAATCTTCCCCTGATCCACTGATAGCAGTGGTAACGAAAACATAATCGTCCCAGATCACTGGACATGAATGTCCCAATCCCGGTATCTTTGTCTTCCATTTTATGTTTTCCCCTGATCCCACATCCCATTCAACAGGTGTATCAGCATTATCGAGTATTCCGGTCGCGAAAGGGCCCCTGAATCCGGGCCATTGTTCCTTGTAGTTGGACTGTGCTGCGGATTCAGCAAAAACCAGCACAAACAAAATAAGACATGAAACATAAAAACGAAGGATCATTGCAAGGGATTATTTGATCTTATATGCCATTAAAACATCACCATGCCTGACATACAGGAGGCCGTCATTGATCACAGGATGGGCCCAGTGCTGGCCCGAGCCAAGACTTATCCTGGCCTTCCCGGTAACCTTAAATGCATTGGGATCTGCAGGCACCAGTGCAAGCTCTCCACGTTGGCTGTAAAGGAAGAGCAGTCCATCCGCCGAGATCACGACACCGTTACCTATTTCGGTGGACTCATACATCTGTTTCCCGGTCTGCCAGTCAAGACATTTCCAGCTCCGTCCGTAATCCCCAGACCCATAAATATATCCATCTATCAGAACTGCACCCCCCATCCGGCTGTCGAGGGATTTTTCAGTCCATTTGTTTTTCACTTTGTTTCCCTGTTCATCAAGTTCAATCATAAAACCACCCCGCCCATAACCGCTGAAACAATATATCGCTCCGTCATGGTAGATGGGCGTATTGGCATGTACCGAATACTGGTTGGTGCAATTCTGTGACCATAAAAGCTTCCCGCTGGAAGCGTCAATCCCAAGTATATTACTTGCTGTATGTGTCACAAGGATCTTTGCCGCCGGCAAGCTTGCCAGCAGTGGCGTGCAATAAGCAGATTTATTGCCTTTACCACTGCTTGACCATTTTGTTTTGCCGCTAAAACGGTCCAGCGCCACCACATTGTCCTTCGATCCTCCAGGTGTACAATACACGGTTGTTTCATCCACTACAAGGGTTTCGGTAGCCCCCCAGGTGATGTTCCTTCCGTCAAATTCACTGAAAAGGTTCCGTGTCCATTTAATTAACCCGTCTTCTGCATTCATACATACCACTTTCCCCTGTCCGCTGAATATATAGAGTAAATCCCCTACAATAGTGGGAGATGAACGGGAACCCGGGTAGCTTTTATGAAAATCCTCCCCGTAAGGGAATTTATCAAGGATCTTGCCATCTATACTCAGCACAAAGACATACCCGGTTTTGTTAATCATCCCTGATACGTATATTTTCCCATTGGCAAAAACAGGCGAGGAATGCCCTTGTCCAAGTCCATCTACATTCCAGGCCATATCAGGGCCATTTACCGGCCATTCTCTCAATAATCCTTTGTCGGGATAGATCCCATTTCCTTCAGGTCCTCTCCACCTGGTAGCCTCCTGGGCCGATGTGAGTGTGCTTATGGTGAATATTATTGCAATACAAACTTTTTTCATGATTTTATTTATTAGAATAATGAATCCCCTAAAATAAACGGAAAAAAGGAATGAACAAACATGCGGGGTTTATCTGAATGTTTTTTTAAGTATATTGGTCTAAACAAAATTATTTAGATCATGAAAAGACCAGCCCAACTATTATGCCAATTATGTTGTAGCATATTACTAATATTCCCACTCAGTATTAATGCTGCGAAAACCAGTAAAGAGTACTTTCAGATCAAGGTCTATCATTACGAGGATGCATCGCAGGCAGACAGGATAGAATCTTTCCTCGAGCATGCTTTTGTACCGGCTGTTCACAGGGCTGGAATAGAGAATGTAGGAGTTTTCAAACCCATAGAAAATCCAGAAGCATCCGATAACAGGATCTTTGTTTTCATACCATATAAAACACTGGATCAATTCAGACAGCTTGATGCGAAGCTGAATAAGGACAAGGCATTTCTGAAAGACGGCAAGGCTTACCTGGATGCCCCCTTTGATGATCCTCCCTACCTCCGCCTGGAGACAATATTGTTGCATGCCTTCGATTACCAGCCAGAGGCCCACGTACCCAACCTGAATTCTTCGCCTGAAGATAGGGTTTATGAATTGCGAAGCTACGAGAGTTCCACAGAGCATATAGGGGCAAATAAAATTGAAATGTTCAATGAAGGTGGTGAAGTAGACCTTTTTAAAAAGCTTGATTTTAATGCAGTGTTCTATGGAGAGGTTATATCAGGCAGTCACATGCCCAATCTTATGTATATGACCAGTTTTGCCGATATGGAATCAAGAGAGGAACACTGGGCAGCCTTCAGGGATCATCCTGACTGGGCAAAGCTTAAATCCATGGAGGAATACCAGAACAATGTGTCACATATTGACATTGTCATGCTGCATCATACAGCTTATTCTGATTTCTAAACCGGGGATAAACTGATTTACATTACTGGATTAGCGTATAGACCTTCAGGTCCGGAAATCCCCGTCTTATTCAAGATTCAGCGTTGCAAGTGACCTTTCCCGTAGATTGGTAAGGATGAAAATACTTATCCAGCATACACTGTTCCCTATCAACAGGAGCAGGAGTTTACCAATGTTCGCAAAAGCCTGCATGCCATCGAGTGCAAGAAGTCCCGGCAGGGTTGCCAGGATAGCAGCAAGGAAGCCTGCAAGAATCCCAACACTAATCAGAAAAAAGTATTCCAGAAAAAAGATCCTGAAGATATGCCCCCGCCCGAAGCCCATGGCCTGGAATAATCCGATCTCACTTGCCCGTTCTAAAATATTGCGAATGAGTACTATCCCCAAACCCACAGTACCGAGGATCAGAGCCAGAATACCGAGGAGTGTAAAAATGGACAGATATGTATTCTGAACAGATGCAAATTCAGCCAGCCTGGCAGCTGATCTCGTCATATACCACCCGTTATCCCTGAATGCCCTGGTGAGGTCATTTTGTGGGTCGACACTGGCACCAGGCTTGACATCAACCAGGTATACTGAGGCTCCGCTCGAGGAGGGAAAGAACCTTAAAAAATGCCTGTCTGAAATGACCAAATTCCCCTGCAGGACAGAGGGTGCAATTCCGCCAATCAATTTGATCCTCAATGTATCACCGGTCTCACTCTGATAATATAGTGTATCTCCGGCCTTTTTACCCAGTCCCCATTGAATTACCGTCTGGTCAGCAATGGCCGGTATGAGTCCACCTTCAAGCTCCTTCTCAAGGGATCCCCAGGGCTTAGCCGGATCAAGATCCGGGGTTGAGGCCACAAAACTGAACCTTCCTTCCATGAAAGCAGGATCTACTCCCAACAGGACAGGATTACTGACCCTGTTAAGGTTCAGACAACTGGCATCATCCCCGTCATTTTTCCGGAACTGTACAAAGGAATAGTCTCCTTCCAACCCGGATACATACCTGACTTCCGGGTCGTTCAGGTCATGCAGTATAGGGATTGTCGCTTCTGCAAAGAATTGAAAACCACCTGTACCACTTGATTCATTATTGATTTCCCTGTTTGGGTTACGCCTGTTTGCCCCTGTCAGCACCACGCTGAATGTACCCAGGGCAAATAACAGGATGATGGTAAGGCTGCGCTGCCTGTTTCCTGCAATGTTCCGCTGAACAACCTGATTCCAGGAGAGTCTGGCAGAACCACCAGACCGGGGAATACGTAATAACTGGTCAGTGAACAAGATAAAAGAAATAAAAAAGAGCCCTCCTGCCATCATAAAAACCATCTCATTCAGAGGCCTGGTGCCAAATACCTGGATCGATACAAGGACAGCAGAAATTAAAGCTGCCAACGATCCCGGTAGGATTTTTAACAGGTGGGATTGCTTTCTGTAACGGAAGGTAAGGCTTCGCTGAATGTGCACTATCTCCTTCCGCAGGCTCCTTTGCAGAATATAATATATGGCCAGCCAGGATATCATCATGCAGACCAATAAACCGGTCAGCAGTGTCAGGGGTTGGATAGAAATTTCAAGGACGCTGGTCCGTACAATATCAGACCAGACCCTTCCCAGCATACTGAATACGAAACGTGTGTAAAGGATGGCCAGCAGCACACCCGGCAGTCCCCCAAGCAAAGCAATTAATCCACCCTCAATAAGGTAGACAGACCTGATCAGCTTTTTGGGGTATCCCCAGGTGGCCATGGTACCTGCATGCCTGATCCGGCTGGACAGGTTGAGATGGAACAGGAGGGCTGTCAGGATAATGCTCGAGAGCAGGATAAAAAAGCTCAATGCAATAAATAACTGACTGAAATCCACTCCACTACGAGCGGCCCTTAATCCGGAACCCATGATGTCTTCAACGCGGATACCCAGATCAGCAGGATCCAGGTTACTCCTGAAAACTTTGACCAGTGCCCCTTGGTCCATCTCTTTGGACGGGTAACGCATCGCGGTATAGTCCCCGAACCTGTTCTTCCAAATACCACGGGCTGTCTGCAGGGAGATAAATGCTTTGGGGGTACCCTTGAATTCATTCCAGTAATCCTCATCCTTATCCCGGATCTTCTCAAGATCTATGGGAATACCGGCCTCCCAGTCACGACAATGACCTGCATCGGACATACCCGGTAATTCCGGCATCAGGTTCATGTCAGCAAAAAGTCCCTTCATGGGCACAACTCCTTCAACTTTCAGGGAAACAGTATGTTCCTCCAGCCTGCGTAAAGGTCCGGGCACAAAATATTCAAGCCTAAGGGTATCACCGGGGACAAGCCCCAGGTCTGATGCCAGCCATTCGTTGATCAGGATTCCATGCTCACCCGGACTTCCATCCCCCGAACCTGCATCCAGTTGTCCCAATTGTGAAATGCCAGTGTTTTGTCCTTCTGATAGTGTTGAAATAAAAGAATAGGGTGTCTGCCTTGTTCCGGCTGCAATGCTGTTAACAAAATAAGTCAATACCTCATGCTGATCTGAGCCATGAAGTCGAAATGCTTCAATGATAGCCGGTTCAATGAAAACCCTATCTGCAGATAGCTCAATCTCTCCCAGTGATGCTATTTCCCGAATCTTCAACCCTGCATCTGCAGGCCTCCAGGTATTTCGCAGTGAGGAACTGATCTCTTCATTTTGCAGGCTGCCATCATGTGAGATCAACATAAGATTGGCCTTATCCTCAAGGTCCATGATCCGGTTGAGGTGATCCAGGTTCATAAATATGTTGAACGGAGCGGTCTGGGAAATCTTCAGGCTAAATCTTCCCAGCGCGGGAACACCTGCAATGGCCTTCACTCGAACCCTGGCTGAAACGGTCGTCTGAGTGGCCGAAACGAAGGGAGTATTCATGGGCATCACACTGGCCTTCTGTATCCTCAGCATGATAAAGTCTCCCTCTCCAACTTCAAGCCGTTCCGCCATATTTTCGCTGATGATCGCTTCATCGCCGGTAAGATCTCCGAAATAGGAGTTGGTGTCTGCGATCAGATCGAATTGCTCATTCACACCAAGGACCTGAATCCTGTTTATCCTTAGCCGGCCTCCATCAGCTGTTGCTACCCCCTGAAGTTGGAACATCGGAGCACAGACAAGAAGCGGGCCAGGACTCAGCGGATCAGACAGTTCTTCCTGCAGCGAAGAAGCCAGAGAAGCCGTTATAAACCTGTCACCGGTTGTGATGGCAGTCCGGGTACCCCCGAGCCTGTAGTGGGTGCTCTGTTCCAGGCTGAACCTTACGGAATCCCCAACGATCAATCCACCTGTCAGGATGGCTGTACTAATGGCAACCCCGATGGCAACCGTCAGGTTGAAGCGCAGATAATGAGTAAAGCTCCTGATCGCAAAACCGAATCGCGTCATTATTCCCTGATCATATCAAGTTTGCCACTTTGTAATTTGTATACGGTATCCATTCTTCTGGCCAATTCCTGCGAATGGGTAACCACTACCAGTGTAACCTCGTCGGTTTGGCTGAACTCAATCAGCATATCAAACAATTGGCTGGAATTTTCATGGTCAAGAGAACCGGTTGGTTCATCTGCCAGCAATATGGCAGGATTATTTATCAATGCCCGTACGACAGCAGTACGCTGGGATTCGCCACCGGACAATTCCGAGGGTTTCTTGTTCCTGTGATCCCAGAGGCCTGTTCTTTTGATCAGGTCTTCCGCCCTGGTACCTGCTTCTTTTGTGTTCTTAATTGGCAGTGTGGGAAGCAATACATTCTCGAATAGGGTAAATTGGGGCAGTAGGTGGTGTTGCTGAAATACAAATCCGACTGCCTGATTCCGGAAGTGCTCCAGGCCCCTCCCACTCAGCCCGGTGATGTCCTTGTCCTCGTAGAAAACCTGTCCCTGGTCAGGCTTATCAAGCGATCCTGCCATATTGAGCAAAGTTGTCTTGCCTGATCCTGAGGGACCGGTCACCGCAATTCTTTGTCCCAATTCAATATCAAGACTTACATCATCAAGCACCACCTGGTGGTTATCAGATGCCTGGTCTCCGTAAGCTTTGGATAAATGCTTAAGCTGGAGCAACATATCATGTTTTG
This sequence comes from uncultured Bacteroides sp., assembly GCA_964642325.1. Lineage (GTDB taxonomy): Bacteria > Bacteroidota > Bacteroidia > Bacteroidales > SM23-62 > SM23-62. Next base: position 11,212 of record CAZXOJ010000034.1, read on the forward strand.
ATTATAGATTCGTAGGCTTGAATCATTTGGCCGGATTGCCTGGTGATATTGAAATGATCTTCAGTGCCGCTGCGAGCATCCAGGCTTTTTTGCCTGAGCAGTTCAGTGTCACCCAATATCTTCTCAAGCGAAAGGGCAAGATTTTCAGGGGTGTTTTCCTCATAGGTGAATCCTCCACCGGTTACCCCGATAATTTCAGGGAATGCACCAAGGGCAGGTTGCACCACGGGAACTCCCGAGGCCATGGCTTCCACCAGGTACAATCCGAATGCCTCCCCCATCCTGACTGGTACGGAGACTACCGATACCTTGCTGAAAAATTCCATCCTGCCTGCATCGACGAAATCTTCGTGGAAATCAACATACTCCAATAAGCCAGCCCTGGAGAGCTTCTTCCTGTTCGATTTGATATACTTTGCATCATCTCCTGTGGACCCGCCGGTGAGTACCAACCTGACATCCTCAAAGCCACTATTTTGTTTCAGGAGTAAAAAAGCATCCACAAGAATGTCGAGTCCATTCTCATGGTTCATGCGGGAAATAAAACCAATGTTCCTTCCTTTTGAATCAACAGGAGTACTGGGGTAATCTTCCGGAAATACTCCCAGGTGTATGCTTTGTATTTTTTCGGCAGGTAAGTTCATCCTTTCCTTCATGACGCCTCCATAAAAGTCACTCACAGCCACAAACAAATCCACATGGTCTGCATCTTCCCTCATTAATTCCCAGGCCCTGTCCCTGAATGCGGGTTTCATTACGTCCACCCAGACATCCTCGTCCTGCAGGGAACAGACCACCGGTACATTTAATTTTTCCTTGATCCGTCCGGCCAGTCCAAGCAACAGTGCATTGGATAGGTGAATGACATCCGGTTTACAATGATCGGCTATCCATTCAACCATCTTGTCCAGTTCTTCCCTTTGTTCTCCCTGTTCTCCCATCAGCATGGATACGGTCAACTCTCCAAGTCCCCGTGCCCGGGTGGACCCGGACATGCGGGCAGCAAGCTTAAGCATGGGTTTGGAATTCATCAGACTGTCAAACCAGGCCGGTGCCTTCCTCAGAAAGGGGTATAATTGTTTAAGATAGATGCTGATTGCACCATAGAAAAGGGGGATGTTATTCGTATCACTCTCATCGGAAAAAAGCGGGAGATACATGGGGATCTTCACCACATCGTGCCCGAGATCCCTAATGGCTCCTACATACTTGCTGTCACGCAAGCAGTTGCCGCAATAAAAACTATTCCCCGATCCTGGTATAATATATAGTATGTTCATTTTCCAAAGCAGTAAATATAACCATCTGAAGCAGCTATAAAAAATCGTTCGCCACTTACTACCGCAGGGTTCCCTGTAATGGCACTTCCCAGCTCATAATTCCAAAGGACATCCCCATTGCTGATATCAAGTATAAACAGATCACCCCGCATGTTCGCAACGAGCACTCTATCACCTGCAATGACAGGTGATGCATTGATCCTGGCCCCACTGTTAAAACGCCAGATCAGCTCACCGGTTCTGCGCTTAAAGCAATAGGTATATTTATCCTCATTACCTATTACGGCTACTTCCTGATTTACCGAAGCAGATGCAAGAAAGGGCAGGCGGGCTTTGTCATTCGTCCAGGTCCAGGCAATCTTTTCATTTTCCAGGTCAATACAGGAGAATTTCCCGTCATGGTCACCTATGAATGCTGAATTATCTGAAACAGCCACAGAACTGGCTATGTATGTGGCCACATCAATCTGTTTTTCGAGCTTGCCGCTCAGTATATCCACGACATGAATAAATCCATCACAACCACCAAAAATAGCTTTGCCCTGGTAACAGGCCGCTGCCCCGTTGATAAAATTATCGGTTTCATATTTCCAGATCATCTTTCCTGTGCCGGCATCCAGGCAGTGGAGATAAAAATCATAGCTGCCGAAAACGATCATGGCCCGCTCTCCCGACACCCATATATTAGGTGAGCCGGAGATCTGGTTGTCTGCCTTGTAAGACCAGCTCTCCTTCCCTGTCATGAGATCCAGACAATACAGGGATCCGTCCAGGTCGCCAATATAAACCTTCCCTTTATGAAGCAATGCCGGAGCTTCAACACCATTCCCTGTCTTGAACTCCCATTGCAGCTGTCCGCTGTTATCCAGGCAGTACACAGATCCATCCATGGATCCTGCCACTATCCTGCCGCTCCCTGATACGGGGGAGGATCTCAGGTCATCACCTGCCTGGTAGGACCAGAGCAGTTTTGGCTGTCCGGGCAAACGGTTCGAAGTGATCCCGGTCAGGTTTGGATCACCCCTGAATACAGGCCAGTCATTGCCTGTCTGTCCAAGGGTGGACAGAACAAGCAGTATGGAAAATATGATGCTTGCTAATTTTTTCATTTTGATGCCAATGCCCCTGTGGGACAAGCATTTGCTATTTCTATTGCTGTTTCGTTCAATTGAGCCTCTAAAGTCTCATCAAAAGGAATGCCAATCCTTACATCAAATCCACGGCCGATAAAAGTAAACCCGTATTTTCCCTTCTGCTTTTCTGTCAGCCTTACACATATCCCGCACTTAATGCATTTTTGGGGTTCATATATGATTGCCTCATGAACGAAAACCTTGGTGACCGGTGCAAAATCATCTGTTTTGAATCTTCGCTGTACTGCCGCATAGCTGTCAGCATGCGTCCTCAGTTTACAGGTGTGCATATCCCTGCAGTCGCAATGCATGCAGCGGCTTGCCTCTTCCTTCATCTCAGTAGGATCAAAGCCTGTCGCAAGGCCATTGGCCGGTTCCAGCCTCTTGCCCGGATGCGATTCCTTCAGGTATTCTCCAAATTCTTCAGCCCGCAATTTACCAAATCTCGAATTAAACATCCGGGGATGGCCTGTCACCTTATTCCCGGTGAGATACTGGTCCACACTTGTTGCCACCTCTTTTCCATGTCCAACGCTCCTGACAGCGGACTTAACCGGCCTGATTGAATTGCCAATGGCAAATACCCCTGACCGGGATGTCTGGTAAGTTGATTTATCAATGCTAATTCCCTTATCGTTGGATTCAATTTGCCAGGAACGGATATCATCTTCAATAGCACCAGTTGCCAGTACGATGGCATCGTATTTTGCCTGCAATTTTTCGAACTCATCCTTATCCACGGTCACAGCCGTTTTAAGCATGATGCCAGTTCCCATGATCCCGGAGATCTCTCTTTCGAGGACTTCCTTATATTGACCACCGGCTACTTCAGCCTCGTGCATCAATCCTCCTGCCCGCTCACTTTTTTCAAACAGGGTGCACTGGTATCCCATTAGCTGCAAATAATACGCAGATGAGAGTCCAGCGGGACCCGCACCGATAATGGCTACTTTTTGTTCTCTTTTTTGCTTTTCCGGATTGATGGCCATGGGCTCAGGTGAGCCAAAGTCACCGGCATATCTTTTCAGCAGGCAGATGGATACTGGTTCATCAACAGTTTTCCGCCGGCATGCACCTTCACAGGGTGCATGGCAAATGCGGCCGAGGACAGAGGGAATCGGAATATCCTGCATCACTACCTGCAGCGCCTCATCCACATCCCCCTCACCCAACAGCCTGTTCATCAGGGGGATGTCCATATGGGCAGGACAGGCAAGCTGACACGGGGCCTGGCAATCACCGGTATGGTCGCTCAGCAATAATTCCAGGGCCGCTTTTCTGGCTGCGAATACATCCTCATCCCCGGTAATAATATCCATCCCCTCTTCAGCTTTCACCGTGCAGGAAGCAAGCATCTGTCCGTTCATTTTATTTTTCACCATGCAGACCATGCAGGAAGCAAAATGATCCAGGCCTTCGTAAAAGCACATAACCGGTATATCAACCCCTGCCTTCTCAGCTGCCTGCAGCAATGTGGATCCTCCTGGGACCTTTACAATTTTGCCATCTATTTTTACATTTATCTCTGCCATTGATGCTCTTGTATGCTACTGAATATTAACGGCCTCGACTGGGCACACCTGCATGCAACTGTCGCATTTGATACATTTATCCTGCTGGATCTCATGTTTTTCATGGGGTTTGAACAGGATGGCATCTGCAGGACAACTCTGTGAACAAAGGGTACATCCTATGCACTCATCATTGATGGAGTATTTGATCAGGTCCTGGCACTTTCCAGCCGGGCATCTACCTTCCAGGTGAGCCTCGTATTCTTCCCTGAAATAACGGAGGGTAGTCAGGACCGGATTGGGTGCTGTTCTGCCCAGACCACACAGGCTTCCCTGTTTGGTCAGTCCCGCCAGTTCCTCGAGCTTGTCCAGGTCCCCCTTCTCTCCCTTGCCGGCACACAATCTTTCCAGGATATCCAGCATCCGGCGGGTCCCTATCCTGCAGAAAGTGCATTTACCGCAGGATTCATTCTGGGTAAACGACAAGAAATATTTGGCTATATCCACCATGCAGTCCGTCTCATCGAGTACGACCAAACCACCTGATCCAATCATGGCTCCAGCCTCGGATAGTGATCCAAGGTCAACAGGTATATCGGCCATGGAAGCCGGGATACAACCTCCCGACGGTCCCCCGATCTGAACAGCCTTAAATGCCAGTCCCCCGGCCACACCACCGCCGATTTCCTCTACAATCTTCCTGATGGTGATGCCCATGGGTACCTCAATCAAACCTCCCCTGGCAATCTTTCCAGCCAGGGCAAATACTTTTGTCCCACGACAATCTGTAGAACCAATCGCATTGTATTTCTCGGCCCCATTGCGAATGATATAGCCGATCTGGGCAAATGTCTCTGCATTATTGACCAGGGTAGGATGCCCCCATAATCCCTGCTCAGCCGGATAGGGAGGCCTGAGCCTTGGAAATCCACGATTGCCTTCAATGGAGGCAATCAAAGCCGTTTCTTCACCACATACAAAAGCTCCTGCTCCCTCAAACAAATGCAGGTCAATTGAGAAACCGGACTTCATGATATTATTGCCCAGGTAACCCTTATCCCTGCAAATCTGGAGCGCCTGCCTGATACGGCTTACGGCCAGTGGATATTCTGCCCTTATATAAAAATACCCTTCGGTTGCGCCTACAGCAAATGCTGCGATGAGCATTCCTTCAATGATCCTGTAGGGGTATGATTCCAGCAGCATCCTGTCCATGAATGCTCCCGGATCACCTTCATCGCCATTGCAAATAATGTATTTTGTTGGATTCTCCTGCCCGGCCACCCTCTCCCACTTTTCACCTGTCGGGAAACAGGCTCCTCCCCTGCCACGGATGCCACTTCTTTTTACAGCTTTTATCAGCTCATCGGAGGAAAAGTTTTTCAGTACATTTCCCAGGGCGGAAAACCCACCCCTGTATATATACTCATCAATATCCAGTGGATTGATAATCCCACGGAACTCGGTGGCTATGAGGACCTGGTTGCCCAGGAAAGAGGATACCTGCTTCTCCCTTACATCCAGGTGATATCGTTCAATGCCTTCCCACCCATCATCGCTCTGGATGTTTTCAATGGTATCGGTGAGCTTGTTTTTCAGCCGTTTCAGAAGTCCTGGTGGACTAAAATGCTGGTCGATGATGCTTTTTACGCTATCGGGACTAACCTTCGCATACAGGGTGGCCTCTTTTTGTTCAGGTACGATTTCCACCAGGGGTACCTGGTGGCACATGCCAACACAACCGACATGTTTCAGACTGACATTCAATCCCCTCTGTTGTACTGTTTCCTCTACGGCCTGCCTGATCTCCTCACTCCCACTGGCCACACAACAGGACCCCAGCCCTATGCGGATCTCTCCATCTATTTTCTTCCCATCAACTGATCTAACCTGAGATTTCCCCTTCGTATGCCTGTTCCTTTCAAAATCCTTGATGACGACAGCCACCTTATCAGATGCAACATGCCCATAGGTAATATCATCTATCTGTACGACCGGAGCCAATGTACAACAGCCAAGGCAATTCACCCTTTCAAGTGTAAACTTGCCAGCGGCATCCGTATTTTTACCCTTGTCCAGTTTCATCTCCCTCCTCAGGGCATCGTAGACCAGGGCGGAGCCTTTCACATGGCAGGCTGTTCCCACACATACCTTGATCATATGGTCTCCCACCGGTTCCAGCCTGAATTGGGAATAAAAACTGGCTACACCCAGGATCTGTTCCAGGGTAATATCCGAAAGGTCGCTAACCGTCCTTAGTGCATCTTCTGGCAGGAAGTTGTATTTCTCCTGTATGGCCTGAAGGATGGGAATGACGGACCTCTTTTCTGTCCCAATACCTGAAACAATAGAAGCTATATCATCGACCTGTATGATCTGTTCTGTCTTACTCATTACCAATGCAATACAAATATTTCTCTCCCCGCAGATAGATGGTACCCTCTGAGAAAGCGGGACTGGCGTAAGCCCGTTCGCCCAGCACAGGAGCTCCCAGTTTTTTCTTCTCTTTACTCAGGCTGAAAATATGCATTGTCCCACCCGAGTCCATGGCATACAATTTCCCGTCTGCGACCAATGGGGATGCAGAAAAACCCTGCGGGGCCTCTTCCTCCCAATATTTTTCACCGCTGGCTGCATCAAAGCAGGCAAGCACTCCATAGCTGGTGGCAATGAAGATGAGTCCACCCGATACTACGGGACTGGCAATCTCGGGCAGGTATTCATCATTTTCCCAAACTACCGGTTCAGCAGCACCAGGCTTGATGGCTACCAGGCGTGCGTATTCGTTGGCAGCATAAACAAGGCCTCCACCAAATGCCGGGGAAGGTCCAACTTCCCCCATCATGCAATCCACGGACCATAATTCTTTACCGGTCTCAGGATCATAGCCTGCTACCAATGGTTCAGCAGAAAGAATGACCTGGGTATTCCCCTCTATCTCAGCAAGGATGGGAGAAGCCCAGGAGATACCGACCTGCCTGCTTGTTTCCCATCGGGTATTTCCTGTGGACGTATCGAGGGACAAAAGCTTGCCGCCCTTATTGGAATCATACTGAACGAGCAGGTGATTTTTCCATATAATGAGCGAGGATGAATGGCCATAGTGATTGTCCGGAACCCCAAGGTTCCTGGCCCAGACCCTTTTGCCAGTCATGGTGAAGGCAATGATATCACCCGTGGCAAATATGGCATAAACCCGTGTGCCATCCGTCGTCACGGTGGGGGCGGATAAACCAGTATCTTCAGTGACCCTAGGAGGCGTGGCGGGAGAGCCAGGGATATCCCTTACTTCCTGCTGCCAGAGAAGCTCACCTGTCTTTGCACTAAAACAGTAAACTGAGCGAACGCTCTTATCCCCTCCCGAAAGAAATATTTTATCTTCCCATAGTACTGGGGAATTATATCCCTGTTTTGGTATTTCTGTCTTCCAGCGTACATTTCTTCCCGCAGCCCCATCCCAGTCCACCGGTATATTCTTATGTTGTGAAACACCATTCCCGAATGGCCCCCTGAATCCGTTATGATGGGTACCAGCCAGCCCGGAAAGTGCGGCAGGAGCAGATTCTTCAGGATGTTCCTCTCCACCGGATTGATCAGCAAGGTCATTATCGGCCTCAGACTCACCTTCCAGTTGACTTTCTGCTGTTACATCAGCTTCCGCCTCTCCGACATCTGGAGTTTCAGTGATGGCAATCACTTCAATCGATTCATCAACAGCTGGTTCGCCCACTTCTCCTTCCCCTGAAGCCTGGTAAGGTTTCAAATGGTCATTCACAGCAAATGAGGCCAGGAAAGCAAGCAGTAGAATGGTCCCACCTGCTATCATGATCCATCGCTGGGAAAAGGATCTGGCGCTTACCTCACTGACCTGTTCAGCATCGGGTACGACTATCCGGGACCTGGCTGTAAAGTAATAACGCATGGCAAAAATCCATGTGATGGCCCCCAGGAGCAAAAGGTAGCGACCGGTCTTCACCTGCCATTGGCTGGTAAAAAATGCTTTCCTGGCAAGCAGATCCAGGCTTCGGATCTCATTCTTAAGCGCTTCATTATTGGGTTCATCTTTCAGGCGCTCCACTAACAGTTCCATGGATTCCAAGTCCAGGGGGTCATTTGCCTTCAACTGGTAATAATTGAGCATCAGCAGGATGGCCACAATAAATGAGAATACAAAGGCCACGATCGCCGTATTGGCTGAAATTTTTATTATTTGATCCTCATTCATTCCTTTTTGTCTTACTATATTATTTTTTTACCGGACAATAGTCCATGCATCTTCCGCAGCTGAAACAATCACCCCTGTTGGGCTGATAATCCTTCCGTTTTCGAAAAACTACCTGGTTCATCAGAGTGATACCAATTACCAACCCTATAAATCCCCCCATGAACCATCCTCCAGTCTTGAATTTCTGCTGAACCAGCCGGGCGTCTTCCACCAGTGTATCAAGGGTTTTTCCAGCGCTTAAGAATGCCTGGATATCAAGATTGTCAGGGTCATTTACCAGTTCAGGATGATGGATGAGTAATTCCGATAAATAGACATCCTGGTGGGCCCTGGAAAGGTAAGTATATGATTTGGAGGCAATAAAACCTCCCACCAGGATCCATACGGGAATCAGCAGTGCATATATAATAAACCTCCTCTGGTAGGTTTTGCCTGGAGGGGGACTGTTCTCTTCCGTGGGGTGGTCAATGGCATCAAAGGGACAGGAACTGGTGCATAGTTTACACTTGATACAGTCCGAAGGGGTAATGCTGAGATGCCATCTGGAGAACCTGGACATCCAGTTCAGCAGGACACCATAGGGGCAGAAAAACCTGCAATAGGGCCTTGATACAAACATTCCAAGCAGGAGGAAAGCAGCACCCAGTACCACCATATGATAGGGTGCATCCAGCCTGAATATCCCCACAAAAGGATCATATCGGCATATGATGAATTCCGTTCCTGTAGCTGCAAATAATATGGCCAGTCCCAGGTAAACCACCGGAATGATCCCGGCCGACTTTCTTAACCAGGGTGGCAGGGAAATGGGATGAATAATCAACAGGTCCTGTATGGCTCCCAGGGGACAAGCCCCAGCGCAGAAGGTCCTGCCGAAAAACAGGGTATACAACAGGGGCAAAAGGAAAAAGGCCAGCGCAGTTAAGGATATGGTATAAGCAGCATCACTGAGTGACAAAGCGACATTCTGAATGGCCCCTATAGAACATACACATCCTTTCCTGTAAAATCCAAAATAGATCAGGGTAAAAACCGATAGCCATAAGATGCCCCTGCGGGAGCGGGATCTCAGGGCAAACCATGTGGATAGTGAGAGCACAGCCAGGAGTACCAGTACATCCATATATTCTACTGCGAGTCCCCGGGGCTCGGGGGTCGTGGGACTTGGCTGGACATAACCGGTCTCGAATTCAGGTTTGGGAAAACGCTGTTGCCCTGCTGCCATCTGTCCCAGGAAGACCAGCACGCCAAATAGAAGTATTTTAACCCGATTACTCATTTATAATAATCTTTCTCGCGTTTCAGGAATCTGTGGTTTGGTTGAAATTGCCTTTGATCATATAGGGTGTATCTGAGGGAACCCTTTTAATAGCCTTGGAAGGGCAAACCCTGGCAATGGCACATTCATTACAGTTGCGGCAGAGGTCATGACGTATCTGCAGGTGTAATGATCCATTGCCGAAAGAGGTACAACCCTTAACACATTTGGCACAGCCAATGCAAAGATCCTCATCGATCTCATATTCAAAATAAGGTTCCTCGATAAATTTTCTCAACAAGGCCGCAGTTGGGCATAACTGATTCTCAGCCCCTGTATCCAGCTTGACTGCCCCGGGAATGAAATATCCTCCACAGAGATCACAGTAACCACATAGGTCATAGGCATGTACACATTTTACCGCAGAAGGATTACGAACACATTCCGTGGCACAACGGCCGCATTGATTACATTCGAAAGGGTCGATCTGCCATACCCAGTCTTTCCCGGTTGAGTTCTTCAAAGCCAGTCCCCCAATCCCCCCTACCGATACTACCATGGAGGCCCGGATGCTGCTTTGAATAAAATCCCTCCTGTTAAATTTTTTATTTTTCTTCATCTGATTTCACTTTATTCTCTTCCCCAGGCTTGCACACCCGGCTCAACCCACATGCTGCACAGTTTGCATTTGAAGTACAGTAGCTGCGCAGGGATACCCTTCGGGAGGCAAACAGGAAGCCTCCTGTTGCCAGCAAAAACAGCAACATCAACCACCTGCCTGAACTCCTGATAAATTCAATCCTTGTCATTTCATCCTATTTTGGTTCAAATATGCGGATCATGTTCCGGTCATAATCCAGCGCATATACAATACCATCCTCATCCACAGCAACATCCGGGGCTTCCCCTTCCTCCTTGAATTTATCCGGAGCTGCCACAACGGTGGATAGTTCTCCGGATGGCTTATGGATCTTTATGCGCACTACACCTTTTTCACTCGTCAGGAAGGAACCGTCAGCCATGATGTCAATGTGGGCGGGATTACAACAGCCGCTGAAACCATCGATCTCAGGGGATATATTCTCCAGGAAAGACCTCAGGCTACCCTCATCCGTGTAATTCTCCAGGGCATGCTTGCCCGGATTGACAACCCATAATTCACCCTCAGGGTTCACCCCAAGGTCGAAATAGGGACTTGGCACGATGAATCCGTGATTTCCTTCAATTTTGGTTTTCCCTTCAAAAGAGTCTACATATTTACCATCAGATGAAAACCTGTGAACAGCCCTATTGCCGGCATCCGCGGCAAAAATGGTTCCATCTTTAAGTGCCAGTGCTGTAATAACGGCCCTTTCATCCAGGGGATCACTCCTCCATTTTTCTTCACCTGTTGCTGAATACAATGCAATTGCACTCCTGTATCCGACAAAGATATCACCCTGCAGTCCTACCTCCAGGCATCCCGCCGGCTCAGCAAGGGAGACCTTCAGCACCTGTTTCCCTGCATGATCAAATACCTGCAGAAAAGTATCGGCTACCAGGTAGATCTTTTCACCAGCCACAGCAATCCCACCTGCCTGCCTGGCATTGATCTGGTAATTTTTTGTCTCCTGGTAGGTGATCAGTTCGGGATCCACTGATGTTATCCTGTCCATGTTCAGCTTATAGGGATTCCCGGACATCCTGTCCGGCCTGGTGGACCGAAAATCGCCAATGACAATCACCAGGATGATGACTACGATCAGCGAAAGGAATATATAAATGACTGACTTTTTCATCTTATTTCAGGCTAAGCTTTTATTTTAATACATACCATCTTTTTTGAATCCCTCAATACCATATATCCATCTGCAATGGCCAGGGGAGCCCAGGCATCATGCCCGTCGAATATCTTTACCTGGTCCAGCTGCAGATACGCCCGGGTGCTTGGCTTTATAATGGTAAGCGTCCCATCATCACTCAACAGGAAGATCTTACCGTCTGCCATCATATATGGTCCAAGGCCAAAACGGCTTGTTTTACCGCTTGACCAGATGATATTTGTACAATCATCCGGGTGTACACAAACCAGCTGGTTGCGTAATGTCGCTGCATCTTTTGGCAAAACTGCCAGTAAATGATCCTGGAACACCAGGGGGGTTTGCTGTTCACAGGCCAGGCCATCTTTAGGTTTATATTCCTGTAATATCTCAGTAGTATAACTGCCGTTTTCCATCCCTAGTTGCAGGACCATGCTGCCGGCCCCGTATCCGGCTGTAAGAAATATCTTACCGTCGGGAAGACAAACCGGTGAGGGCGCCACCACCTGATGATGCCATTCAGCAGAACTCCATAGTACCTTTCCTTCATCAGGCCCATCGGCCGCCACACCCATCACACCACCTACGGCACTGTATACATACATCTTCTGTCCATCAAAAGTATATGGCATGATGGATGAATGGGACATTTTCCAGTCCATTTCATTTGGGACTTCCCACAGGATCTCACCTGAAGCACAATCAACGGCAATAAGCATGGATCTTCCCCCTGTGGCCAGAATAGCTTTCCCCTGGTCTATCAAGGGACATTGCCCCGTATACCAGAAAGGTATTTCCGGCATATACTCCTTCTCGATGTCTAATCCCCAGATAAAATCCCCGCTTTCCCGCTCCACACACATTACGTGTGCCCGGGGACCGATGGTCAGGATAAAGTCTTC
>CAZXOJ010000035.1:0-22986 GCA_964642325.1 uncultured Bacteroides sp.
TATATATTACTCTGTTTTAAAGCCGGGGGGATCGTCTTAGATCTCCCCGGTTTTTTTGGTGCCATGCATTTCCTTCACATTAAGGTTGCTCTCAAAGAGGGGAATTAAAATGACACATCCCACTGCAAGCGAATTCTCCACCCTGGTTGCGTGATGTCGTTTTCTTCCAGATCTATGAAGGAGATCTCTGAGGTGAGTTTATTTGTATGCCCTTTAAAAAACCAATTCAGGCTGATTGTGTATTCCTGTTCACTATACTGTGCTGCATTTAAATCAGAGAAGGCCAGTGTAGGAAAGTACAAGGCATGGCGTACCGCCAGCTCGAGTTGTTTCGGGAATTTCTTGATATAGGTAACCGGGAAGGTTCCCAATTGAAGATAATTGCCACCCAGGGTCCTCGAAGTGTTGTCAAGCCTATCATTGATCCGTTTCCAATGGAACTCCTGTTGCCATGAAAATCCGCTCTTTTTTAAAGCAGTCTCAACAAAGAACTGGTTCACCCTGTATTGTCCCGGTTCACTTGGATCCTCATAGCCACGCAGCTGTCCGCCTCCACCCTGGGAGAACCTGGTAAACTGGCTCTGGTTGGTTACCAGTCCACCGGCCAGGTATCCCCTCCATTCTGGCAGCTGGTAAATATCAGAAGATACAAAGCTCATTTCTTTTCCAAACATGTTCCATTGTCCCCTGAATTTCCACATTAATTTGTCATCTTCAGGAACAAATTGTCCCCTTCCGGTCCCGGAAAACACAGCAAACCAATAGCTAAAATTCATAGCTCCCTTCCCACTAAGATTTCCAAACACAGTCAGCCCCGTCTGCCGGTCGATGGTAAAGGGCCGGGTAAGTATGGACCGATCGGCTGTTTGAAGCCGGCCCGATGAGACAATCCGTTCTGTATTATACCTTGCCTTATATTGCCCGACCTGGATCTTGATGGCCTTATTGAAGGAATAGATGGCCCAGAAATCTAAAAGATTTGAAGCCGCTAATTCATATTCCATGTAATATTTAAGCTTGGGTGTAAAGGCATGTCCCCCTATCTTCACCCTGGCCCTTCTTATCTGTAAAATATGCTGTTTCTCCTTGTTAAAATCCTCCAGGGAGGTGGGATCCTGTTCAAAAGGGTAGGAATAACGCAGTTGCAATCTCAATTGAAAATCAGTTGCATAGTTGCCATTGGCTGATTCCAGGTGCCAGCCTTTGTCACCATAATATATTTTGGGCTGGACCTCAACAGAATCGGTCTGGCCGAGAGCCGGATCAATGAATGACTGGATTACCAGAAATACAATGATATAAATGATTGCTTTTCTACCTCGCATACCATGATAAAGATAATACTAGCTCGATAATCCCCATCCAGAATCGAGAGATTTAAAAATATTGTATTTTTCAATAAATAAAAAATTCAAGATGCATGAGTTAAACAAATACTGAGCATCTACCCAGGATCGAGGATATTTGGTATCTTTAATCAGGTTGAATCAATACCTAAATATAATTATGAAAAAATCTTGGATTTTTTTGATACCTCTAGCCGTGATTTTACTGTCTTATCAATCCCGGCTTCTGGATCCCGATCCTGAACGTCAATGGCCTTCATACAGGGGATACTACTCTAATGGAGTTCTTGATAATGCTAATTTACCCGATAACTGGAATCTTGAGACCGGTGAGAATATTCTCTGGAAGTATAAGGTACCCGGACTCGGACTCTCATCCCCCGTAGTCTGGGGAGATAAATTGTTTATTACTACTGCAGTGAGCGAATCAGATGATGAGGGTTTCAAAACAGGGATGTATGGCAGTATTGGTTCTGTCGATGATGAATCCGTCCATAAGTGGATGATATATTGTCTTGATAAAAACACCGGTTCTCTCCTCTGGCAAAAAATGTCATATAAGGGAGTTCCGAAGCAAAAACGTCACCCCAAATCATCCCATGCCAACTCAACGATGGCAACGGATGGCAATTATGTGGTGGCTTTTTTTGGATCCGAGGGATTGTATTGTTATGATATGGATGGTAACCTGCAATGGGAAAAGGACTTTGGCGTGCTCAGGTCAGTATTTTTTGTAGCGGAAGATGCCGAGTGGGAATTTGCCAGTTCCCCTATTATTCATGAAGGGACGGTTTTAATACAATGTGATGTGATGGAAAATTCATTTGTTGCTTCTTATGAGATTGCTTCAGGCAAAGAGATCTGGAGAACAGAAAGAGATGAATATCCCGGATGGTGCACGCCTAATATTTATTATGATGGTGACCAGTGCAGGGTGGTGTTAAATGGATACAAGCACAGGGGAGCTTATGATTTCAAAACAGGGGAAGAGATTTGGAAAATGTCAGGTGGTGGAGATATTCAGGTTCCGACACCCATCATTGATGGTGAGCTGGTATATTTCAATAGCGCCCATGGTCCTCAATCCCCTATTTATGCAATCCATGTGAGCGCAAAAGGAGACCTTTCACTGAATGAAGGAGAAACCACCAATGAATATATCCGCTGGAGTATTCCAAGGGGGGGAGCCTATATGCAAACCATGCTGATCTATAAAGAATATTTATACAATGCTAGGTGGAACGGTTCTGTAACATGTTACAATGCAAGTACTGGCGAGGAGATCTGGAAGCACAAAGCTGGTAGCGGGAATAGCTATATATCATCCCCGGTGGCTTCAGACGGGAAGATTTATGTAGTAGATGACCAGGGAATGGTATATATTCTAAAGGATGGTCCGGCATACGAACTGCTGGCCCAGAACAACCTGGGAGAAATATGCATGGCCACTCCAGCTATAACGGATGGCATAATATTCTTTAGGACCATAAACCATCTGATTGCAGTTTCCAAAAAATAGAATTCATTTCTGAATGATCACAACTGTGCCATTGCTGATCATGGGGTAAAAATCATTAATGTCTTTGTTTTTTAAAGAAATGCATCCAAGGGTCCAGTTTATTCCGAGGTTTATGATCTCATCAGTACCTTTGGGAACTCCATGAATACCTATCTCACCACCAATCTTGTCATAGTCCTCGATTATGCCCTCTTGTTTCGCCTGCCGGTGTTTCTCCCATGAATTCTCATTTGGATAGTCGATCCAGATAAACTTATCCCAACTCTTGTGTGGGTATTTTGCTTTGACCTTGAACTATCCTTCGGGAGTACAGAGATCCCCCTGGCGTAACTTGTCCTCCTCCGGATTTCCCCCCAGTACAACGGGGTACTGTTTTAATATTATGGTATCTGCCATTACAGTCAGGACAAAATCGCTTTTATCTATATGAAGGTATATTAATCCCGGCTCAAGGTTCAGGGAATCCATTGCAAGAGGTCAATATTAATAGCACTATGGAATATAACCTAGGCATCTTATTAATAGTAACGGATAATCTCAGATATATATTTTTCGCACTAAATATTCACAAAAAACATATAAAACAAAATTATGGAAAGAAAAATGAGGGGGATAACAAGTAAAAAGATATAAATAAAATGCACAACCCCCATAAAAAAGTATATATTTGCAGAAAAAGTATAAAAATATCAATGATCATTAAATTTGGATTATTATGAAGATTCCTTACAAAAAGGCTTTTTTACTATGCCTTGCATTAGTTTTCCTGGGTGCCGGAAGCTTGTTTGCCTCTGATGGTAACGGAGTGGATACAGGCACAACCGCCTGGATGCTTACTTCGACGGCGCTGGTTCTATTGATGATACCCGGACTAGCAATGTTTTATGGTGGACTTGTACGGACAAAGAATGTACTTGGTACCATGATGCATAGTTTTGCTGCCATGGGTATTATGGCAGTTCTGTGGGTTGCCGTTGGTTATTCGATGAGTTTCGGGTCCAACGTTCTTGGTGGTTGGTTTGGCTGGAATTCGGATTATTTCTTCCTGAAAGGAATTGATGAGACCATTATGGATGCAGGTGTCCCTGAGTATGTTTTTTCAATGTTCCAGGGAAAATTTGCCATCATTACCCCGGCACTGATTGCAGGAGCATTTGCTGAACGTGTTACTTTTAAAGGTTATGTTGCATTCATTGCCATATGGGGATTGCTGGTTTATAACCCTCTTTGTCACTGGGTATGGGCTGAGGATGGATTCCTTTTCAACCTGGGTGCAAATGGTGCCATAGACTTCGCTGGTGGTACTGTTGTTCATATTTCAGCAGGTATAAGCGGTCTGGTTGCCGCTCTCTACCTGGGGGTAAGGAAGGGATATCCAAGAACTGCCATGCCTCCTAGCAATATGACCATGACCATGATGGGGGCCGGTTTATTGTGGGTAGGCTGGTTCGGATTCAATGCGGGAAGCAGTGTTTCCAGTGGTTTGAGTACAGCCCAGGCCCTCACTGCTACACAGGCAGCAGCTGCGGCAGGGGCCATCACCTGGATGATTATAGAAGGATTTCATCAGGGCAAAGCCACCGCACTTGGTTTTGCCAGTGGTATCTTGGCCGGGCTGGTTGCTGTAACGCCAGCCGCCGGGGTAGTCCAGCCCTACGGAGCCTTAATCCTGGGTATCCTTGCATCAATATTCTGCTACCTGGCCATTATGTTAAAAAACCGGGTGGGTTATGATGACAGCCTGGATGCTTTTGGAATACATGGTGTTGGTGGTATAGTTGGAGCTATTTTCCTTACTTTTTTCATTCGCAGGAGCTGGATGGAAGAGGCAGCACAGGCCGCTGGTGGCAGCTGGAGTGTGATGCAGCAGCTGGGTGTACAGGTAGCTGCCGTCCTTGTGGCAATAGTGTATGCGGCAGTACTTACGCTGGTGATCCTGATTATTGTAAATAAAGTATTCGGTTTGCGAACCAGTAATGCCCAGGAGATGCAGGGACTTGATTTCTCCCTTCACGGAGAGCATGGTTACGGGATGGTTAATGCCGGGTAATATTAATAATTAAAAAAATAGAAAAAATGAAATTAATATCTGCCATCATTCGAGAAAATAAACTTGATGAGGTCAGGGAGGCCCTGATCGAAGCTGAAATCACACGCATCACTGTGAGCCGTGTATCTGGACATGGACAACAAACTAGGGAACAGATCTATCGTGGACAAGTAGTTGTACCCAGCCTGATCCCAAAGATCCGGCTTGAAATTGCAGTTAACGATGATTTTGTAGATTGTACAGTTGATACCATTATCAAGAGTGCACGTACAAATGGCAAAGGAGTACTTGGGGACGGTAAAATATTTATCACTCCTCTGGAAGATTGTATCAGGATCAGAACGGGAGAGAAGGGAAGAAAAGCCATCTGATCCATTAGATCTGACAGCCTTTAAATGAGTAAACCTGGCAGGAACCCTTAACCTGCCAGGTTTTTTTGGAAATGAAAACCACTTTGTCAAAACCACTACCATTAAAAAACCGCTTGCCAGTTTACTGGCAAGATCAGTTTAATAACTGTTTCAAAAATACCTGACTTTTGCTTTGGTAAGATTATGAAAGTGGTGATCTAGATCATCAACCCTCGGTGATTTATATTACATATTCAACATACGTATCTCATCAAAAAAAAAGGAGCATCACTCGATGCTCCCCTTATCAATATAGATCATAAATTTATTTACTTCAACAGTGCCATATCCACTCTTTTCCTGGATGAATAGTTGATTTTCAATGCAGATGCCTTGCGCAGCTCCTGCTTGACCTCTGAGACTATACCCATACTGGTTTTCTCGTCAATTTTCAGGGAGACGGTCATTTGCTTCTGGTCATTCTCATCCATTTGTTCCCTCTCACTGGTGATGAAATCTCGAATGTCATCAGGCGTAGCAAATGCATCATTCAACTGGATCCGTGGTTCTGAACCAAAAGTTTTCTGAAGATTCCTGGTTGGTTTGCCTATGTAAATAACGCTCACCAATGATTTCTTCTCGAGTTTCTTGATCTCAGTAGCTTCGGGAACGATAACGGAAACCTTGAGGTTTGTCTCACGCATTACTGTGGTTACCATAAAGAAGAATAACAACATGAATACGATATCGGGCAATGAAGCAGTATTAATCTGCTTAAGCTCTTTTCCACTGGATTTTTTAAATCTTGACATGTTAATTTCCTCCTACATTTTTGGGTTCTGCTTCAGAAATAGCCATGGGAAATACCTTTTTTGCATCAGCGATCAGTTCCGATTCCGCCTCGTTAAGGGGATCCAAATTATCATATTTCTTGCCGAATTTTTGCAAACAAAGCTCATTCCTTAGCTCATTTACCGCAGAAGCAAGCTCATTTTGTACGGCAATGTATTTCCCGTAAGAGGTGCTTCTGTCGTTCCGGAGGGAAATAACCCCCTTGGAAACCATCATGGTCCCAAAATAGTCCGTAGTAATTTCACGCTTCTCTGAAAGATCCTCTGCATCGTCGGGGTTAAGAAAGAACTCTTTTGTCATTTCTTTTAACTCCTCAACGTCGTAGAATCCATCTTCCACAAATAGATCATCATCCTTGTTGATCAATACAACGAATACATTCCGCTCCCTGATCTCCTGGTCATCATCCAGCTCTTCTTCTTCAGGCATGGGAGGCAATAGCCGGGATATCCCGGTGTCAATGTCCATTGTAGTGGCAACCAGAAAAAAGATCAAAAGAAGGAAAGCAATGTCAGCCATTGATCCGGCGTTGATTTCCTGTATTTCTCGTTTTGCCATGAATTATGTTTTTATACTCTATTAATAGAACGTATACCGGGTTTATGTAAGTACCCGGCGTGTATTTATTTCCACAGATTCGAGATAGCTGAATAAAGAATTGAAAGGATGGCTACAATTCCCAGTATATAGGTAAAGATTATTAAGGTGCCCACAACTTTCAAGGTTCCGGGAACATTATCAGGACCTGTATATTGGATAAGGTTCAATACTTCACCAGATGCCAGCCTGCTTGAGATAAAAATCAGGACGGCACCAACAACGATTACGATTCCTAGTCTTTTTGCACTTTTAAGGTTTCCGGCTATGAAAACAAGAGGGAAAGCAAGCGAAAAGAAAGCGGCAATTACGAATAATACTTTTGCCCAATTTAGAATTGTATCGGTAATTAGAGGTTCAGCCAGCGAAGTTCCTGCTGTCCCTTTCACAAATCCTCCGAAGAAGAATATGCCCACAAGCACCAATGAGATAGCCATTAATGCCCACAGAAAGTATCTGGAGATTTTAGCAAATTTCATTTTGCTTATTTTTTGAGGTTATGATGAACCAGCAGGTCAATCAATGAAATGGAAGAATCCTCCATTTTATTTACGATGCCGTCGATCTTTGAAACAATGTAATTATAGAAAATCTGGAGAATAATGGCTACAATCAGACCCGATACAGTGGTGATCAGGGCCACTTTAATACCACTGGCCACAAGCTGAGGTGAAACGTCACCAGCCAGCTGTATGGAGTCGAATGCAGCGATCATACCAATAACTGTACCCATGAAACCCAACATAGGAGCAATGGAAATAAACAGCTGGATCCATGAAAGGTTTTTTTCAAGCAGGCCCATCTGTACACTACCATAAGAAATCACAGCCTTTTCAGCTACATCTATTCCCTCGTCAGCCCGGTCAAGTCCCTGGTAAAAGATACTTGCTACTGGTCCACGCGTTGTGCGGCAGACCTCTTTGGCTGCTTCAATACCCCCTGATCCGAGTGCATCTTCAATCTTCTTAAGGAGTTTATCCGTATTTGTTGTGGCCAGGTTCAGATAAATGATCCTTTCAATGGCCAGGGCAAGGCCAAAAATAAGTGTCAGCAATACAAAGCCCATAAATGTGGCTCCACCTTCTATAAAGAGTCTCTTTACATTCTTGTGCAGCGTCATTTCTGCCTCTGCTGCTGGTTCAGCTGTACTGGATCCCAGGTCTGCCACTGGAGCAGCTTCCGTTGCCGGGGCTGCTTGTTCTGCTTCAGGCTCTTGTGCATAAACAACATTGGATGCCAGCATAAAGAGCATCCCGGTTACAGCTATTAGCGCAAATAACTTTTTCATGATCTGTTTTTTAGATTTGTTATAAGTTTAACGAAAATAATGATTCTTGATAGATAATAATACAATAATAAGTAAAAACTTCCTTATATTTTGTTACTCACTAACTCACACAGCTCATTTGAGAACTAATAAATTCACTTTTTCAAACCCTAGCAGTTCTGCGGAGAGAGAGGGATTCGAACCCTCGATACCACTCCTCGCAGTATACACGCTTTCCAGGCGTGCGCCTTAAACCGCTCGGCCACCTCTCCAAGCTCAAAAACGAGGGCGCAAATTACAAAAAAAATAAATACATACAACTTTAAGAAATAGTAATTTCGCCGTTAATCGGTTTATTTAAAAGTAGTTTAAGTTCCTTTGCTTCCAGTCCCTTGCCAAGGAGGAACATTAGTTTCGTGACTGCCGCTTCAGGTGTTATATCATACCCGCTAATAACGCCCGCTCTCAAAAGGTGTTCACTAGTTTCATATCTACCCATTTCCACCCTGCCCTGAGTGCACTGGGTAATATTAAGGAAGACAATGCCCCGGTCAGATGCATCCTTTATCAGGTTGTAGAACCATGGATCTGTAGGGGCGTTACCAGCACCGAATGATTCCAGGATTACGGCTTTTAAACCTTTACTACCGAGCAGTGCCCTAACCACGTTTTCTGTAATGCCTGGAAATATCTTCAGTATGGCAATATTCATATCCAGCTGTTTATGGATCTGCAAGTTTTCATGCTCAGGTTTTCTCAGGAGGTGTTCAGGATAAAACTTTAAATGGACACCGGACTCTGCCAGTACGGGGTAGTTGGGCGAGAAAAATGCATTGAAATCCTCCGAATTCTGTTTGGTGGTCCTATTTCCGCGCAACAGTTTGAATTCAAAATAGATACATACTTCGGGGACCAGTGGGGCTCCATCCTTTTCGGTGGCGGCTATTTCTATGCTTGAGATCAGATTTTCCCTGGCATCGGTCCGGAGGGTGCTGACAGGTAACTGGGAACCGGTAAAGATCACAGGTTTTTTCAGGTCTTGCAGCATAAAGCTGAGAGCTGATGCTGAGAATGCCATAGTATCCGTGCCATGCAGGATGATGAAGCCATCATTGCTGTTATATCCTTCCTCAATTAATTCTGCTATCCTTATCCAGGTACCGGGTTTGATGTTGGAAGAATCAACTACGGGGTGGATGGTTACGGGAGTTAAATTAAACCCAAATTTCTCAATTTCTGGTACGTGCCTGAGGATCTGTTCAAAATTAAAGGGGGTAAGAGAATGCGAACCGGGTTGATTTATCATTCCAATGGTACCACCTGTATAAATGATCATTAGGGATTTTTGCTTCATCGGTCAGATCTTAATATTAAACAATGCTGCTGCATTCCGGGTAGTTATGTCCGCAATGACCTCAATGGGCTGCCCATGGATTTCAGCAATTTTCTCAGCAGTATATATCAAATATGCAGGTTCATTTCTTTTACCCCTGTTAGGAGAAGGCGCAAGGTACGGGGCATCAGTTTCCAAGACAATATGTTCCAGTGCAATATCCTTTGCAATCCTATCGAGTCCGGCGTTCTTAAATGTAACAATGCCTCCAATCCCAATTTTAAAACCATAATCTATGATCTTGCATGCCTGTTTTACATCTCCGGTAAAAGCATGAAAGACACCTTGCAGGGAATCATCATTTTCCTGGTCCATTACCTCAAAAATTTCATGAAATGAATTTCTGGCATGTATGACCAGCGGTAAATGAAATTCTTTTGCCAGGGCGATATGCCATCTGAAGGCCTCCACTTGTTGCTCCAGATATGTATCATTCCAGTATAGGTCTATTCCCGTTTCTCCAATCCCCCAGAATTCTCTTGTTCCCAGTTTTTCTTTTACCGATTCAAGCTTTCGTTTAAATAATTCATCGACAGATGTCGGGTGAAGGCCGATCATGGGCAGGCAATACCCGGGATATTCATCGGCGAGTGATAACATGGAATCCATGGTAGTATCATCTACATTGGGAAGCAGCATTTTCATTATGCCCTGTCCCACAGCATCAGAAATAACCCTGGAATGGTCTTCTTTGAATTCAGGCAGAAAAAGATGGGTATGTGTATCGATTAATATCACCGGGATCTAGCCGTACAAACTTAACAAAAAACCATCGTTATATTACAGCCATTAGCATTTACACTGAAATTGATTACACCACAGTTGAATTTTGTGCAGTAACACAAAATATAGACTTCTTGTGTAATCAATTTCAGTAAACACCAATACCTGTACGACTAGAATATTTGATGATTTGTGAAGATGGCGGAGGTATTATTCTCTCTGGGTTATGCTGGATATTGACTTTTTTTAAAGGATGTTAAGTTAGGTGCCTATATTTTGCGGTTAATGCCGCAAAATTCAGCACCGTTTTAACATTTTTGAAAAAATGATATAATTTAGACTACTCCCTGTGCGAGCATAGCATCAGCGACCTTTACGAATCCCCCGATGTTTGCTCCCTTCACGTAATTTACATAACCATCTTTCTCGGTACCATATTTTACACAGGTTTCATGGATGCTTTTCATGATCGTGTGAAGCCGGTTGTCAACTTCCTCACGGGTCCATGGTAGCCTCATGGAGTTTTGGGTCATTTCCAGTCCAGATACAGCAACACCTCCGGCATTCGCGGCTTTACCCGGACCGTAAAGGATCTTATGTTGTTCATAGACACTGATAGCTTCAGGTGTGGACGGCATATTGGCACCTTCTGAAATAACCATACAACCGTTGCTGACAAGCTTTTTGGCATCCTCTTCATTGATCTCATTTTCGGTTGCACTCGGGAAGGCAGCCTCCCCTTTGATGCTCCAGGGGCGTTCTCCTTCATAATACTGGCATCCATATTTTTCGGCATATTCCATTATCCTGCCGCGACGGATGTTCTTTAAATCCATCACATAGGCAAGTTTTTCTGCATCTATCCCTTCAGGATCATGAATGAATCCAGCCGAGTCTGAAAGCGTAACAACCTTGCCACCCAGCTGGTTTATTTTTTCGGTGGTGTACTGTGCCACATTTCCTGAACCTGATACAATACATGTTTTTCCCTTCAGGGATTCTCCCTTGGTATGCATCATCTCTTCCGCAAAATAAACAGCGCCGTATCCTGTTGCCTCCGGCCTGATGAGGCTGCCTCCCCACTCAATACCCTTACCAGTAAGCACACCGGTAAACTCATTACGGATCCTTTTATATTGCCCAAACATGAAACCAATCTCACGTCCACCAACGCCAATATCCCCTGCGGGAACATCGGTATTTGGACCGATATGCCTGCATAACTCAGTCATGAAACTCTGGCAAAAACGCATAACTTCATTGTCTGATTTTCCTTTTGGATCAAAATCGGATCCACCCTTACCTCCTCCCATAGGAAGTGTGGTCAGGCTATTTTTGAAAACCTGCTCGAAGGCCAGGAATTTCAGGATACCGAGGTTAACGGTTGCATGGAACCTCAAGCCTCCCTTGTAAGGTCCGATGGCTGAACTCATTTCGATCCTGAATCCTCTGTTTATCTGAACTCCCCCAACATCATCAAGCCAGGGAACGCGGAAGATCAGGACCCGCTCTGGCTCAGTAATGCGCTCGAGGATCTTGGCATGCTTGTATTTAGGATTTTCCTCAACAAATGGGATCAATGATTCCGCCACTTCATGAACCGCCTGGTGAAATTCAGGCTGAGCAGGATTTTTCGCCTTGATTAAAGACATGAATTGTTCTACACTGGGATGCATGGTAAATAAGTTTAGTTCGAGTCACAAAGATTAAAAAAAAAACAATTCAAACGTATAATCCCTTCCTTGATTATAATTTTTAATTATCTGAATTCTTTTTGTTACAAATTATCAGTGATGATATTTTGTAGCTGATATTTATGGTCTTTCAACATGAAAGACAAAAGAGATGTATCATGGAGGAACCTGATGTTTACAGAATTGCCCTCAGCATGGTCCCTGGGATAGGTGGCATTACGGCGAGAAAAATCCTGGCCTGTACCGGGAGTGCAGAAGCCTTGTTTTCAGCCCCGGGAAAGACACTTCTTAGAATACCCGGTGTTGGTGAGCTGCTGGCAGAAAGGATCCGTGACACAGGGGTCCTTGACCAGGCAAGGCGGGAACTTGAATTTATCAATAAAGGGGAGATAACATGTCTGTTTTATGGGGAGGATGCATATCCGGAGAGGCTGCTTGATTGTTATGATGCTCCAATGCTTTTATATAGGCGGGGACAGGTAAACCTGAACGGGAGACGTATGATAAGTATAGTAGGGACCAGGCGTCCGGGGTCATATGGTATGGATATGTGTAAATGCCTGGTGAGGGACCTGGCATCTCTCAGCCGGGACCTGGTAATTGTAAGCGGATTGGCATACGGGATTGATCATTGTGCTCATAAATCGGCCATGGAAAATGGATTGGATACGGTTGCCGTACTCGGACACGGACTCAAATACATGTATCCGGCCTTGCATCGCCATGTGGCAGAAAAGATAAGCCTGCAGGGTGCCCTGTTGACGGATTTTGCCAGTGATCAAAAACCGGAAAGGAATAATTTCATCAGACGCAATCGTATTGTCGCAGGTTTGTCAGACGTTACCATCGTCGTACAATCAGGCCAAAAGGGGGGAGCCCTGATCACAGCCGATATTGCCAATTCCTACCACAGGGATGTATTTACTTTTCCCGGCAGGGTAGGTGATCCGGCCTCGGCAGGTTGCAACCAGTTGATAAAAACACATAAAGCTGCCCTGATTGAAGGAGCCGGGGATGTGGCTTACCTGCTCGGATGGGATACTGATCCGCCGGTTGAAAACAAAACACAGGGGAAACTATTCCACGGGCTTTCGGATAAGGAAACACAAATCATAAAGATCCTCAGGTCTGAAGGCCATGTATCTATCGACAGGATATGCCTGAAATGTAGTGTCCCTGTAAGCAGGATTTCAGGGATCCTGCTTAATTTAGAGCTTGCAGGATTGATCAAATGCCTGCCCGGGGATGTCTATTGTGCAGAGAATTGAGCCCTGTTAACTTCTGACATATAAAGACAGTTGCTGCTCAAGCCGGGATAATTCATCACGGGACAGTGAAGTAATCCCGATAGCGGGATATTTGGCCACGTTCTTCTTTACATGCTGATGCAGGATCAGCACTTTTTTCAGTCCCAGGTTAGTCTTGATTATCTCGTACTTTGCCAGGGCGGTTTTGGGTATTTGTACGGCTTTTTTTCTCCGGCCAAGGGGGCGTATGGCATAATACCTTATGATGAGTTTATCCCCTTTGTCATTGAAATAAATGTAATTCAGTCCCCGTAACCAGGAACCGCCTATCAGCAGGATATAGATTGCTACCACCAGCACGATCCACTGATATTGGGTAATTCCCAACAGTTCGGGTTTAAACCAGTTGGTTGCAAGCATGGAAACTATTATTACAACGGTAATGATGGCAATAAGCATTTTCCTCAGGAAGATCCTGATAACGGTTTTTTGGTTTTCAATGGTCATATATGTTATTACTAGTTTCTTCTGCGTTTACGCTCTTCCATAATCAAGAACAGTTCCCGGCTGGATTGTCCAGCCATTGAAGTATTTTCTTCAGTCCTCCTGATAAGGTAGGGCAATACATGCCGGACAGGTCCGTATGGAAGGTATTTTGCCACATTGTAACCCAGGTGGGCAAGGTTGAAACTGATATGGTCACTCATCCCGTATAACTGGGAGAACCAGCATCGGTCATCATCCGCGCTAATATTATTTCCTTCCATCAACTGGGTAAGATACTTACTGCTGTTCTCGTTGTGTGTACCGTTGAAAATAGTCACCCTGTCAATATTATCAATAGCAAATTTAAGTGCTGCATCATAATCCCTGTCGGTACCCTCTTTATCCGGATGTATGGGAGAGGGATATCCTTCTTCCTGGGCTCTTTTCCTCTCCCTTTCCATATATGCTCCGCGTACAAACTTAATGCCCAGGAAAAAGTCTTTTTCCCTGGCCCTTCTGAGGTCTTCCCTGAATACATCCATACGGTCCCACCTGTACATTTGGTAAGTATTGAAAACAATAGCCTTCTGCTTATTGTATTTCTCCATCATGTCCATGACCACCTCATCAATATGATGCTGGTAACAAACATCTTCAGCATCAATCATGATCCTGACATCATTTTCAAATGCCGTGCGGCAAAGCTTCTCAACGCGCTGTCGGAATAGATCAGCTTCTTCCTGCTCTTCAGGGGTCAGGGATGCACCTGAACTTCTTTTTTTCAGGACCTCACTGACAATGAATGCAGTTGGTTTAAAAACGGCAAAAGGGATATCCTTATTTCCTTTTGCGTTTATTACTGTCTGTAAGGTTTCATCCATGGCGGCTTGAATCTCCCCGGGATTCTCTCCACCTTCCACGGAGTAATCAAGCACTGATTTAACATTGTACCCGGATAATTTCTGGATGGTAGGTATACAATCACTTATGGTTTCTCCTCCGCAAAAATGACTGTAAATGGTTGGCTTTACAATCCAGTTGATTGGAAAACGAATATTAATGGCGAGTTCTGACAAAAAACCTCCCACTTTCACAAGGGTTCTGTTGGATATGGCTTTGAATAATATATAAGCCCTCCTGAGTTCCCTGTTTGATTTAATCTTAAAGGCAATTTCCGTACTTCTGAATGAGATCATAGCTCCTTGGTGAAATAATCGACCCTGTTGATACACTGTTCCTTAATTATTATTAGCAAAGAAAAGACCTGGGAACAATAAAATCCATGACAAAGATCAATTCTGGATAAAATTTCTACTTTTAGTCGGACAATTTTATATATTGTACAACATGCGGTATCGATTGGAAAAGGATCATTTGAACCTGATCGGAAGGGTGAGGCTTCCCGCATCTAAAAGTATCAGTAACCGCCTGTTGATACTCAATGCCATGGCTGAAAAGCCGGGCACCATAAAAAATCTTTCAGAAAGTGATGATACTCAGGTTATGCTGCGTGCCCTTGATCTGCCATTAGAAGAGATAGATATAGGGCATGCTGGTACAGCCATGCGTTTCCTGACTGCCTTTCTGAGTATTCGGGAAGGGAACCATATCCTAACTGGTTCCGAACGTATGCAAAACAGGCCCATCAAAGAGCTGGTGAATGCCCTTAACAGCCTGGGTGCGGCCATCTCCTATGCCGGGAAAGAGGGGTATCCCCCTCTCTCAATTCAGGGAAGGTCTCTTGAAGGCGGGGAAATTTCCATTGACAGTAGTATAAGCAGCCAATATATCAGTGCATTGATGATGATAGGACCGGTCTTTCGCAGGGGATTGAAGATCCATCTTCAAAAAAACATGGTGTCCTCTTCCTATATTCGGCTTACCAGGGATATTATGCTGGAACTTGGTATTCCCGTTGTATTTTCCGGGACAACCATACAAATCCCATATCATGAAATAAATGGAAGGGATATACTGGTGGAGGCAGACTGGAGTGCAGCCAGTTACTGGTATGCAATGGCGGCCATGGCGGAGAAGGTAGAGATGGAAATAGAAGGCCTTTTTGCAGAGAGTTACCAGGGAGATTCCGTGCTGCCGGAACTATTCACTGGCTTTGGCGTGCAGACCGAGTACATACCCGGAGGTATAAGGCTGACAAGAACTGAAAGGACAATTCATGAGCTCAACTTTGATTTTCGTGATAGCCCGGACCTGGTCCAGACCATGGTTGTGCTCTGCGGACTGATGGACATTGCTTTTCAGTTCAACGGTACCATGACCCTGAAGATCAAGGAAACAGACAGGGTCCTTGCCCTCCGTCAGGAAATGGGCAGGCTGGGGATACTATTGGATGTGGATCAAAATGGTAGCTGGATCCGGTGGAATGGCAAAAACAAAGTGAAAAAGAAAAGCGGTCCATGCATCCAGACCTACCAGGATCACAGGATGGCCATGGCATTTGCGCCTGCTGCTATGAAGATGCCAGGACTGGTCATAGAAGATCCCCGGGTAGTTCATAAATCCTATCCTCGCTTCTGGGATGATCTTAAATCAGTGGGATTTGCTTTCCATGAAATTTAGGCCTGTCTTTTATCCCGGAAAAAATTACTCATCAGTTCCCCACAAACTTCACCAAGAATACCAGCCTTTACCGTTGTTTTAGGATGTATGATATTTTGTATAATCCGACTGTAACCTGCCTTAGAATCAGCTGCCCCAAAAACGATCCGGTCAATTTGTGCCCAGGCAGAGGCGGAAGCACACATGATACAAGGTTCCAGCGTAACATAGAGGGTGCATTGGTTCAGGTATTTTGTCCCCAGTGTGTTTGCGGCGGATGTGATTGCCAGCATTTCAGCATGGGCTGTAACATCCGATAATGCTTCAGTCTGGTTAAAAGCCCGGGCAATGATCCGCTGCTCTGCAACGATGACAGCTCCGACAGGAATTTCCTTTTTATCGAGTGCCTTGTATGCCTCTTTCAGGGCCTCATTCATAAAATACTCATCAGAGAAGAGAGGATACGTCATGAATTATTCCCTTTTCTTGTTATTTTCGCAAAGTAATAAGAAAACCTGATCAATAAAACACATTATGTACAGAACACACACCTGTGGGGAATTAACCATTGAGCAAGTGAACCAACAAGTAAGCCTGTCCGGATGGGTCCAGCGTTCAAGGGACCTGGGAGGGATGACTTTTGTCGACCTGAGGGATCGTTATGGCATTACTCAGCTCGTTTTCAATATGGAAGAGAACCGGGAGCTGTGCCTGGAAGCAAGGAAATTGGGGAGGGAGTTTGTTATCCAGGTCACCGGCAAAGTGGCTGAGCGCAGTAACAAGAATCCCAAAATGGCGACCGGGGATATTGAGATTGTCATCGAATCATTACGGATCCTGAATCCTGCTGAGGTACCACCTTTTACCATAGAAAATGATACAGACGGTGGTGATGAACTCAGAATGAAATACAGGTATCTCGACCTCCGGAGACCCTCGATCAGGAAGAATATGGAATTGCGCCACAGGATGGCACAGGAAATAAGAAAGTACCTGGATTCCCAGGGTTTTTTCGAAGTGGAAACACCATTTTTGATCAAGACCACACCAGAGGGGGCGAGGGACTTCGTAGTCCCTTCGAGGATGAACCAGAGTCAGTTCTATGCCTTGCCCCAGTCCCCCCAGACTTTTAAACAGCTTCTCATGGTGGCCGGCTACGACCGGTATTTTCAGATAGTAAAATGTTTCAGGGATGAAGACCTGAGGGCTGATCGACAGCCCGAATTTACCCAGATCGATTGCGAGATGTCCTTTGTGGAAAGGGATGATGTGCTCGATACCATGGAGGGACTTGCGAAGCATCTTTTCAGGGAAGTCCTGAATGTTGAGATCGAAGGTGCTTTTGAAAAAATGCCATATGATACAGCCATTGCTGAATATGGGACGGATAAGCCTGACCTGAGATTCGGAATGAAAATCAAAGAGCTGACATCCTTATTACAGGGGTCAGCATTCCAGGTATTTGACAGTGCAGAATACATCGGTGGGATCTGTGCACCCGGTTGTGCAGCGTATTCCAGGAAGGAGCTGGATGGTTTGACAGACTTTGTAAAACGTCCCCAGATAGGGGCTAAAGGATTGATCTACGTAAAATGCAATGAAGATGGCACATTCAAATCAACCGTAGATAAATTCTTCAGTGCTGAAGAATTGAAGTCACTTGCCGACCAGATTCAGGCCAAAGCAGGTGACCTGATATTGATCCTTGCGGGAGAACAATCCTCCACCTTAAATGCCCTTTCTGAATTAAGGCTTAAGATGGGAACCCGCTTGAATTTGAGGGACAAAAATACATACTGTCCTCTCTGGGTAGTAGATTTTCCATTGCTTGAATGGAATGAAGAATCAGGACGCTATCATGCCATGCACCATCCATTTACTTCACCTAAATTGGAAGACCTGGAGCTTTTTGATACAGAACCGGGCAAGGTACATGCAAATGCTTATGACCTGGTAATAAATGGAGTAGAAATTGGGGGCGGGTCCATCAGGATCCATGATGAGAAGCTGCAAAAACTGATGTTTAAAAATCTTGGTTTTACCGATGAGGATGCCGTGGAGAAATTCGGCTTCCTGATGAACGCCTTCCGGTATGGTGCTCCTCCCCATGGAGGCATCGCCTTTGGATTTGACCGCTGGGTGGCTCTTTTTGCCGGGCTGGACTCAATACGTGATGTCATTGCCTTCCCGAAGAACAATTCAGGCCGTGATGTGATGATTGATACCCCATCAGGTATTTCTGATGAACAACTCAAAGAACTCAGTCTATTATTGAGGCCGGTTAAAGATTAGGCTCACGAAGTAAAGTATTAACCATTTTTTGTTGAAAAGTTCTACTGCAACTTCTGTGTGGTTTCTTATAATCATTTCTAATTTAACCGCCATAATTTTCAACCGATCGTACTATGCTGAAGTTAAAGATTGAGAATGGGGTTTATAAGGTTTCTTTCAATAAGACCAACAGGTTGAATTCCCTTATTGCTAATCCACTGCGTGAAGAACTGTTCAAAATTGTTTCCAAGCCAGGCAGGGAGGTAATGCTTAGTATGAAAGGGATCAGTTTCATTGATAGTTCAGGCTTTGAGGCTATCATGGCTGTCGTTAACCGGGCCAGTGAGATTGGTAGTAGATTTAGGATCTGTAATGTCTCAGGGGAGGTGTATGAACTGCTTAAGCTAATGAAACTTAAGATAACACTCGAGATCGATCCTGTCAAAGCAAAGGAATATATTCCTGCTGTCTGAATACCTACTGGATCTGGATGATCTTCTCGTTACTGCCGATCTTACCTTCTGTGGATATTCCTTCCACGACCAAATGGAAGGTTGAACTTATATCTGAACAATAAAAACTGATTTTAGCCAACCCGGTAGAATCAGTCCTGATATCTGGATCCCAGTAAAGTGTTGTTCTGTAATCTTCCACAAGGTCGTCGAAGCGGGTCCCGTATTTTGGAGAATAAAATTCCCTGGGTCTATGGTATCCTAGCATATCGAACTTCAGTATCCCTTTGATCACAAATCTGCCCCGGATGGTAAAAATGGCGATAACGCCATTGGCCCCCCTCGATCCATAAATGGCTGCACTGGGTCCCTTTAGTACCTCTATCCTTTCCACATCCATGGGGTTCATAGTCTGGACAGCTGACACATCAACAGGGATATTGTCAATCAGGTACAGGGGTTCATTACTGCCAATAAAGGTTGAAGGTCCGCGGATAAGCACATTGTTGCCATTAACCTGAACACCTGGAATACGGCCTTGGATCATATCCAGCACCGAACCATAGGTTCTCATATCATCAGTTACTTCAAGTACGTAATCAGGTGTACGGTAGATCCCCTCATGGACCACCTGCATGGTATCTATTTCTTCGGCTGGCGGTGGTTTAAACCTGTTGGTTCCCCTGACAATCATATCCCTGGAATAAGAAGAAAAGATCTGTTCTTTTTCAGGCAGGTCATTGTCATTGATATAAATGACGAGGTTTTTCCTCCCGTTTTTCCTGCGCGCAGTAATCTCAACCTGGATAGTGTCTTCATAATCCGGAAGATCGATTGAATACTCGCCACGATTGTTTGTACGTGTAACAAATACATCATTGAATTCACTAACGACAGTAAGGGTCACCGGCAGGTCTTTCAGTGGGCGGTCAAAGAGTTCCTTGGTGATTCTTCCGCCAACGGAAAGGTTCCTCTGGATGGGATATTGTATTCCCAAAAGATTCTCATTTATGACATCATCCCAGACGAATCTTCTCCAGCCTTGTGTCATCAACAGGTAATCCAGTGCCTCATCTGCATCCTGGTTATTTTCATCAAAATAATATTCTGGTTTCTCAATTCGCCCGGCCAGGTCGGATGAAAGTAAGAGGTTTGTGATGATCCCCGATTGATAATCAGCGGCATTATTTAGCAGGTCACGGTCTGAGACGGCCAGAGAGAAATTCCCTGCCACAGGATTGCTCTGCTGGTCCATAACCATGAGGGTAATGTCAACCTTCTCCCTGGGTTTGAATTCTGATTTTTGTTTCAAAACGGCAATGCGTAGCAGATCTTCAGACCTGTGAAAAATGATCCTTTCACATCGTGGTTCACGCTGGTCGTCGAAGAGGGTAATATGAAGAATCCCACTGGGGACATCATTGAGTGGGATATCCAGGGTCCTGCCCCCGTTGGCCAGCTGTACCTGTCCACTGTAGACTACTTTGCCCCTCATATGGCAGGCAACCATGACCACAGGGTCGGGGAGTGTGCTTGCGATGCTTAATTTAAGCTGTTTATCCTCGTTCTCCAATACGCTCAGTACGTAGCCAGACTGCTGGATCTCAGGTAAATCGAAGCGGTGATCCTTACCATCTGCTGTAACTACCTCAGCGTAGTATTTCTTTCCTGCTTTCGGGACAATGCTGAAGGCTCCCATACCAAGATGTTTACTACTTATAGAGCTGACGATCTTTTTTTTACTATCAAAAATATTCCCTTCAATATCAAAGCCCAGTCCGAGGTCATTTACAGCCTTGAATCCCACCCTGCTTTCCAATCCGTTTACCAGGTAACCACCTTCTGGGAAGAACTGAATATCAACCTTTTTAGACTTACGCATGCTTTTTTTCTTATGCCGCTTGTTGGCCAGTTTGTCATCCCTGTACAGGTTGAGTGTATGCTCGGGATTCCAGATATTTATTTCGCGCTTAAAAAAGTACCCCTCGCCGAAATTTCGCATCCAGTTAGTGTATGCCCTGATCTGGTACAATCCTTCGGGAACGGTATCGGCAAGAAAGAAATCACCTTTTGCAAAACCTCGGTCCAGCTTGACCATATGTATCATGCTGGTATTGCCAAATGAGTTAACCAGCTCTACAATGAGAATTTCACTGATGGTATCAGCTTTGTGGGTTCTTGCATCCACCAGGTATGCTTTATACCAGATCTTTTCACCAACATGATAGGTTACATTATCAAGATGCAGGTAGGCTTTTTGCTGCGGATACCGTTTGTAAAAACTTTCCAGTTTTTCGGCCAGGTTGGGAAATGGGATACGGGGCTGGTAAGCCAGGCCGAAGGATAATAATCCTATGGCTCCGGCAAGAAATACAAACAATCTAACTCTCCTTTTCATATCCTTCTGTATATAACCTCTCTACTACTATGATATATGGGAGCCAATTTACCCTATCATCAGCTGCCTGTTTTTTTTAACTCTTCCCAGTATTCCAGTGCCCTCCTTGTGTTCGTAACATGTATCCAAATGATATTTTATACAATCATCACAACGCAGGACCATGGAACTTACCAATCCCAGCATCTCCTTGGTCTTTGCCGAAAGGGCACCATCCATGTAAGCATTGGTGTCCAGGTTGAAAATCCTCTTGATCACCTTGTTATCCTGCGCAAGCAGTTTCTCGTTCATCTTCTCCCGGTAAGACCGGAATGTATCGATCATGTCAGCACCCATGGGTTTTCTAATTGAATTATTTATCAGGTTGGCTTGCATATTTCCCAACAAGCATGGCAATCAGGATGGCCACATACATGGGTCCAAGAATGGACAATAAGATGGTGATTGCCCTGGCTTGGTCAGTGACTGGTAAAATTTCACCATAACCAAGGGTAGTCATGGTAACAAAACTATAATAGAGTGCCTCCATGGTATTGAGTTCTCCTGCGATATTATAGGACCCAGGATAGGTTATGGAAACCGCCATATTCAGGAAAGTACCAATATACCCGACCAGGATATATCCGCAGAGGGCTCCGAAAATGACATTTTTGGTAATCTCTCGGGCTATGAAGATACTCCTCAGGGTCAGGATTAGCAAAAGGGAAAGAACCGATGCGGTTATCAGGGGTCCAATGGTGTTGACCACCTGCCCTCTGGGATGGAAAAACTCAATCCATTCAACAACAATGGCGATGAGGAAAAAGATCGTCGTAAACTTCAGAAAATTCCGTACATCACTGAAGGCATATAATCCACTTAGCAGCAGAAGGGTGTAATTAATGGTGGCAAACAAACGTGAGAGAACCGGATTTTCAATGAAAGGAGTAATGGTAAAAAGGCTGATCAGGAAGATCAGGACAATAAGGAAGTGGTTGGTTCTGAAAACTTGCATGGTACAGATGTGTCTATTTAAGAACCAATTTTATGAATTCAGACGGTAAAATCAAAATATTCAGAGGATTTAACACGAGCATAACAATCCTGGGGACTTCTGCGAGGTTTTAAATTCTACCCCAATTTTGTAATTTTACCCTTCCATATCTAAACATACCATCATGTCAGGACATAGTAAATGGTCAACAATAAAGCGTAAGAAAGGGGCTGCAGATGCCAAACGTTCAAAAATGTTTTCCAGGGTTTCCAAGGAGATCCAGATAGCAGCCAGGGAAGGCGGACCTGATATTGAAATGAATCCGCAACTCAGGCTGGCAGTAGCCAATGCCAAGGGTATCAATATGCCCAAAGATAACATTGACCGGGCCATCAGCCGGGCAAGCAAGGAGGCAGATTCTCTTCAGGAGGTTACATTTGAAGGTTATGCCCCCCATGGCATCGCCATTTTTGTTGAATGCCTTACGGACAATAACAACCGGACTGTCAGCAATATCCGGGCGATCTTTAATAAACGTGGCGGCAGCCTGGGGACCAATGGTTCGGTGGCCTATATGTTTGACCGTAAAGGCGTGATCACCGTCCCCAAGGGAGACCTTGATCCCGAAGATTTTGAGCTTGAAATCATTGATGCCGGAGTTGAGGATGTTGAACTGGAAGGTGATGTTTTCATCATTACCACTGTCATGGAGGATTTTGGCAATGTCCAGAAAAAATTGGAAGAACTGGGTGTGGAACCTGAAAACGCTGAACTGCAGCGTATCCCTCATGACACCACGGAGTTGGAAC
>CAZXOJ010000036.1:0-22644 GCA_964642325.1 uncultured Bacteroides sp.
AGGTAAACTTTCTTTACATCATTGATAAATCCAAAGGAGATATCATCTACCCGCAGTTCACCTTTGGTCACATGCCCCAGGGCCGAGAATTGCAGATCCTGGTCCATCATGTAATCAATGAAATCTGTTTCCATGGCCTGGTTGACGGTAACCACCACCCGGCTTTGAGCCTCTCCGAAGAGAAAGGCATCCTTGCGGATCTCGGCAGGAGATGTAATATCAAAACCAAATTCCCGCGGCATGGCGGATTCAACAAGTGTGATATACAATCCCCCATCGGATACATCATGGGCCGATCTTATCATCCTGCCCTGAATGATGCCTTTCACGGCTTCCTGTATGCGATACTCATAGTCGAGATCGAAGTGGGGGGCTGGACTTTCACTGATGCCGTGGACTGTATGAAGGTACTGTGACCCGGCCATATCATTTACTGATTTGCCAATTAAAAAGATCACATCTCCCTTATCCTTGAAATCAAGTGACATGCTGTGTTCCTTCTCCCTGATTATTCCCAGCATGCCTATCACTGGTGTCGGGAATACCGGTTCTGTCTTTCCCTCAAAGCTGGCCTGGTTGTAAAAACTCACATTCCCGCCGGTCACAGGTGTATCAAATTTTCGGCAGGCTTCTCCCATGCCTGTCACAGCCTGTACAAACTGCCAGTAGACTTCCGGATTATAGGGATTCCCAAAATTCAAACAATTGGTGATGGCCAGGGGCTCTCCACCTGAGCATACGATATTCCGGGCTGCTTCGGATACGGCTATCATGGCACCTTTTTTCGGGTCGGCGTGGACATAGCGGGCATTGCAATCGGTGGTCAGCGCCAGGGCTGTCCGGGTCCCCTTTATGTTTACCAATCCAGCGTCAGCCGGAAAGTTGGTGGCCATATTATTGGTCCTGACCATAGTATCGTATTGTTCGGCTACCCACCTTTTGGAAGCAATGTTGGGATGCCTGACAAGCTGGAAGGATATTTCTTTATAATCTTCGGGCTCAGGAACATCCTCCAGTTTGAATTTCTGGTATTCCTTGAAATAGGCTGGTTCACTGTATTCCCTGTCGTAAACAGGTGCACCTCCTCCAAGTACAAGGGAATCAGCCGGCACCTCGGCCACCAGCTTATCACCCGAATAAAATTCCAGTTTATCCTCGGGTATGACTTCACCAATGATCTTGCAGTTCAGGTCCCATTTTTCAAAAATGGCCTCCACTATCGATTCCTTGCCTTTCTCTACGCATACCAGCATCCTTTCCTGGGATTCGGACAGGAGTATTTCCCAGGCCTCTATGTTCTGTTGCCTGAAGGGGACCTTTTGCAGATCGATACGCATTCCGTTTTTCCCTTTGGCTGACATTTCAGAGGTAGAGCAGATAATCCCGGCTGCACCCATATCCTGCATTCCAACGATGGCCCCGCTTTGGTTCAGCTCAAGTGAAGCTTCCAGCAGGAGCTTTTCCATGAAAGGATCCCCTACCTGTATGGAAGGAATATCATTGGCTGAATCTTCCGTGATATCTGCGGATGCGAATGTGGCCCCGTGGATCCCGTCCTTGCCTGTGGATGATCCCACAATATAGATAGGGTTGCCGCTTCCTTTTGCCACCGCCGATATCATTTCTCCCTGTTCCATGATCCCAACAGACATGGCGTTTACCAGGGGGTTGGTATTGTAACAGTCATCGAAAAAAACTTCGCCGCCAACAACGGGGACCCCGAAAGAGTTGCCGTAATCTCCAATCCCTTTCACAACGCCTTTGATCAGCCATTTTGTCCTGTCCAGTTTCAGGTCCCCGAAACGCAATGAATTCAGCTGTGCAATGGGACGTGCCCCCATGGTAAAAATGTCGCGGTTGATCCCCCCTACCCCGGTGGCAGCACCCTGGTAGGGTTCGATGGCACAGGGATGGTTATGAGATTCAATTTTAAATGCACATGCCAGCCCATTCCCTATGTCTACCAGTCCCGCGTTCTCATCACCCGCTCCCACGAGAAGGTTCTTTCCTTCACGGGGCAGGGTTTTGAGCCATTTGATGGAGTTTTTATAGGAAGCATGCTCAGACCACATCACTGAATAGATCGATAATTCCGTAAAATTGGGTGTCCGTCCCAGGATTTCTTTGATCATGTCAAATTCCTCGGGGGTCAGGCCAAGATCTTTGGCAGTCTGAACAGTCACATCCATGAAAAATGATTTTAGAATTTACAGGGGACAAAGATAATATTTAATGTCAAAACCGGTTAATGTAACCAATATGGATTTTGGCATTTCCGATGTTGACTGGATTGTCGAATTGCTTCCCCAGGGCATAATTTAAAGAAAAAATCCCCGCCCTGGTCTGCATATTGATACCGGCGCCGAAGCCCAGCGGGAAATCAGCCACAAAATCATCCGCCAGGGATTGCTCGTAATACCCCCCGTCAAAAAACAAAAATACGCTGGAATTCCGCTCAAAGAGGAAGCGGGTCTCAATGGTGCCCAGGCTGTAGAAGGAGGCATATATCGAGTTCTCATCCACTCCCCTTAGTGTCTTTATCCCACCGAGTCTGAACAATTCATTGACAAAGAGGTCATCGTTCATGATGTAGCCTGTCCGGTTGGCCACATGGAGGGTAAAACGGCCGCCAAGGGATTGAAAAAAACGGATCTCTGCGGTTCCCTTTAGCTGGGTTGATGTCTCCCTGACCGACTCGTAAACCTGATCCGGCAGTGCCGGGTTCGGGTGGATCTTCTTGCTGCCGATCCCAACGCGGGACTGTATATCCCAGCCCTGCAGGGGATTGAAATAATAATCCAGGTTGTTGAACTGTATCCCAAGGCCATATAGATAGCTGGTAACGTCAGCATATGGCGGAAGCACCACCGTGTTTTCAAGTCCCCATGTACTGATCAACGAAGAATTGAAATGATCAAAAAAAGCATTGAAATAATTGGTCCCACCCAAAAAGAACCTCAGGTCAATGACCGGGTTGACAGAAAAAAAGCTGGTATCCTGCTTCAATAGTGCAAAATCCACCCCGATGCCAATGGAGGAACCAAATAGATATGGCCAGGATATGCTCAGGTCCAGTTCCTGGCTCAGTGGCTGGAGGGACCGCCAGGCAATATAAAACTGCTCCCCTTTCCCGAATGGATTGACAAGTGACAGGTGGAGGTCTCCGGTTACCAGCAGTTTTCCTGTCTCTTCATTATTGGGCAGGATCCCGACGATCCCGTTAAACTGGTTGGCCCTGGCTTTCTTAAGATAGGTATAAACGTCCACCTTCCCTTCGAAATATTCCACATCATAAGGCCTGATCTCCTCCAGGAAGGTGGTTTCTCTGATGCGGTTTGAAATATTCCTGATCCTTTCTTCCCTATATACATCACCGGTTTCAACGGCAGTGAGTTTCTCAAGGTAGACAGGAGATATCCTGGCTTCCCCCTTGATATGGAAGGTGTCGATCAGGAATAGGCCGTTGTCCTCCACGTGCAGGTTTCCTGATATAACCTGACCTTCCATCTGTATCTGGCTGATGTAGGTGCTGGCGAAAGGATAACCATTGTTCTCCTGAACCTGGAGAATCTTTTCCTGGGCGGAAGCGAGCTTCTTAAGTTTCAGGGTTTTTCCCGAGAAAGACCTTGCCCGTATGCCGGCCTTTCGCAAAACTTTCCGGTCTATGGAATCGAGGGACAGGTTTCCCCATTCGAAACGGGGACCGGCAAACAGGTAGGCTGACACGGACATGGAATCAAATACGACAGAATCCACTGATGCCGCCAGGTAACCTTCCCCCCTCAGGTCCTGCATCAATTCTTTCAACACCAGGTAGGTTCCCATAGAATCCGGGACCTGCTGGGGTTTGTCTGGAAGGCCTTTGATCTTTTCCCCTTCATTATTGTATACCTGTAGAAGATAGTTCTGGGAACTGATCGTTCCGGGCAGGGTAAAAAGCAGCAGCATATGAAGGATAAGCCTGGTCAACTGGAATCTTTTTAGGTGATTCCTCATAATAACGGTCTTGTTATGCTATTATTTTTTGTTTTTTTGTAACTACCTGGATATTGGATCGTCATACCAAAATAACAAAAAACCTAAGACCATGAGGAGAATAAGCCTGTCCATCTTCATTATTACCCTTCCGCTTATGTCAATATTCAGCCAGGGACTTAACATTCCGGCCAAGAACTGGGGACTAAGTTTCGGGAATTCAACCCGTTTTGACGGAATACGTTTCAACCTGATTGATAAGGACATTGAAAAGATCAATGGTATTAATTTCAACGTATGGGGAGCCAAAGATGATTCCAGGCAGACCGGAACGGTGAACGGTATTAGCATAGGCATCCCTGCTGCCATAGGAACCAACTACCGGAACGGGATCAACATCGGGCTTTTCGGGGCTGGTGCCAGGCAGGACATGAATGGGATTAACCTCGGGGGACTAGGAGTTGGGGCCGGGAATAACCTGAAGGGGATAAACATCGGACTCCTGGGTGTTGGCGCAGGGAATGACATGCATGGGATAAATCTCGGGGGACTGGGGGCAGGGGCAGGGAATGATGTCAAAGGAATCACTTTTGGCATCCTGGGAGCAGGTGCCGGTAATGATATGATGGGGGTTAATATTGGGGGACTAGGAGTTGGGGCCGGTGGGACCCTGGCGGGGATTAATATCGGGGGACTTGGAGTTGGGGCCGAAGGTGATGTGGTCGGTTTGAATTTCGGTGGACTTGCAGTGGGTTCAGGGGGAAGTGTCAAAGGAATAAGCATGAGTATCCTGGCTGTTGGTTCCGGTGAACAGGTAGCCGGCATTAGCCTGGCGGGACTCGCTGTCGCCGGTCCCAAAGTAAGTGGTTTACAGGCTGCCCTGATAGTAGGAGGTGAACAGGTACAGGGGATCAGCATAGCCCCGGCTTATTTCAGAATAGAAGGAATGGACGGTTACATGAAAGGATTCTCAGTCTCAGCCTTTAATCATGTACAGGGAGATGTTTTTGGCATCTGTATCGGTATTTTTAACTGGGCCTATGCGGTCCGTGGATTCCAGCTTGGTGTCCTCAACCATGTAAAAAGCAATCCAAAAGGCCTGCGCTGGTTGCCTATTTTCAATACTTCTTTCGGGTCCTGACTACTGCTACCTGACTATTGAAAAGATCAGTGAATGCCTTTTCTGTCCCGATTCAAGGATAAGGTAATAGTTGCCCGTGATAAGATCAGACGTATCAATGCTAAGGTGGTTCCGTCCTGGGGATGTTTGTGGGACAGAGATGGTCTGCATCTTTCTTCCCTCAGTGCTGAATATGGACAGGGAAATGGGATCACCGTCGGAAATAAAATCAACCTGCAGATGAGCAGAAGCCGGGTTTGGGTATAGGCTGTGGATCTGCAAACCATGGCGGGGTTCCATATCTTTTCCGGGCTGGCCTCCTCCATCTGAGGTAGTGGACTTCAGGATGTCCATGGATTCAAAATCCTTGTAAAGTACATTTCTTATAGTTGCATCATCTGCCTCGAACCAGTCCCTGAAAATTGATCCGTACACGCTCCTGAAATCAAACTGCATGGGCAGGTTGTCCTTCGTCCCCACAGTATCCGGTATCAAGGGATTGTCTCCCAGGATTATGGGATTGACACGGCTGCCAAAGAGGATGGCCGGCCAGGCTGCACCATGGTCAGTTCCCAGGCTGGCATTCGATTTGATCCGCCTTCCAAATTCTGAGAATGCAAATCCCAGTACCCTGTCATCGATGCCCAGCAGGGACAGGTCATCCTGAAAAGCAAACAAGGCCTGGGATAACTTGTCCAGCAGTCCGGCATGATTCCCTGTCTCCGTTGCTCCACCCACTACCTGGCCAGAATGGGTATCAAATCCGCCGAGGTTCACTATGTAGACCTGGGTTTTCAATTCCCCGGCGATCAGGTTGGCCACGATCTTTAACTGGTCCGCCAGCTTGTTCTCTCCTCTTTCAGGCCAGAGATCAGAGAGGTTTGTCGCTTTTGATGCCGCCTCGCCGATAACGCCAAGATAGAGTTCTGTTTGCCTCATTACTTCGGTAATGAATTCCATTTCATTCCCGAATGGGGTTTCCGGGAATTCATTCCCTGATCCCCCGGACTGGTAGTTGGTATTCAGGTTCTGTATAACGGTCCCCAAATTACTTGACTCACCCTGGCATGTAGGCGAATTGGTTGAACCTATCGTAAGGGCCAGGGGATGCGGATATGCAGCATTGGGATACCCGCTGGGGTATTCCGGGTGTAAATCCTGCAACATCCTTCCCATCCATCCTGTATGCACTACAACATCCGAATCTGAGGCGGAGGTAATGATATCCTTGGAGCGGAAATGCGAGAAATTTGGTTCCGGATAGCCAACATTCTGGATGAAGAGGATCTTCTCCTCGTTGTACAATTGCCTGAGTTTTTCCATGGAAGGATGGAGCCCCAGGTCACCTTCAAGGGACAGAACCTTATTCTCAGGGATCATGATATTTGACCTGGCTTTGCTAAGGTTTCCATACTGGTCGAGGGGTATCAATGTATTGAGTCCGTCATTTCCACCGTTCAGTTGGACAAGCACAAGTATCCTGTCAGGATGTAGTGAAGTCAGGTTTTCCAGGAAGAGGTTCCTTCCCAGCGCATAGAGATTTTGTCCTTTCAGCGCCAGCGGGAGGGCAGAAAAGGAAGTGGCCA
Source organism: uncultured Bacteroides sp. (assembly GCA_964642325.1). Lineage (GTDB taxonomy): Bacteria > Bacteroidota > Bacteroidia > Bacteroidales > SM23-62 > SM23-62. Next base: position 6,682 of record CAZXOJ010000036.1, read on the forward strand.
TTTGTATGAATCTCCTGCGCTTCATGCTTTCTACATAAGATAATATTCAGGCATTCTCAACATGGCTTTCAACACAGATCTCAGTACTGCTTCCACCGCCTGTTTCTGGTTTTGATCGCCCGGATTATCTTTATACTTATTCCATTCCACTGTCCATTCGAAATCCGGTAAACCGGGAATAAGAATATCTTTCAGGTAATCGATCTGCTCCTGGGATAGTTCCACCGGCAGGAAAAGCTCAGCCCACTCGGTGATCAGTATATTAGGGTCCCCGGGGCTGCTGACAAGTTCCGCCATCCCAATGGGGTCTGCGGCCAGTTTATATGATTGCTTGGTCCATCCATAAGAAAGGATCCTGTCTGAGAAAATGGCTTTCTGGGGTAAGGTCGCAGAGTTAATCCAGAGCTGATTATACTGGGGTGAAAGGTACCATTCAGGCCATCCTGCTACGTCCGGCGGTTCACCCAGCATCATCTCCTGGTTCCTGGCCTGGTAATAATAGCTGTTCCAGAATTCATACCGCAGGAGCTCATCACCGGGAAAAACTGCTTCCAGTTTCCTCAGGGTACCAGCCATGTGTTCATAAGGGTTCCTGATGTAGCAAGCCCGGTAGGTTTCGTCGAAGAAATGTTCACTGGAGAGCAATTGTCTGAGCACGGGGGTCATCTCAAAACCACTGTTATACAGAGTGGTAGCCAGTGGTTCTATGACAAGGCTCTCAATGCTGTCATCTATAATATAATATACAAACCAACGGTACAGCTTCCGTACAAGGTGCCTGGCAGTTTCCATCCTGTCGAAGATCATGGAGAGCAATGCCAGGTATTCCTGGTCCCCTGCATCGGAAAAAACCTGGTTGTTAAAAACTTCAGAAAAAGTTTTTGAGCCGGTATCGTGTTTGGAAGCATTGAACCAGGACTCCTGTGTCGTTGTATCGATCTTCCAGCCAGTCAGTACCCGGGCGGCTTCCTGGATGTCCTGTTCTGTATAATTGGTATAATTACCCTCTCCAATGAGCGGGCCTTTTCCAATGGTGAAAAGTTCGAAGAGTTCCCGTGCATAATTCTCGTTGGGGGAACCCGCCACGTTCTGGTCCCCGTTCAGATACTTCAGCATGGCGGTATTAATGGTCATCTCCCCGGTTAGGTCTTTGAAATTCCCGAGTGCATGTTCCCTGAGCAGGGCATTGTAGTCATAAAGATACCTGGGACGGTTGACTTGTGGGACCTCGGTCACGAAGTGGTTATGCCAGAACAGGACCATTTTCTCAACCAGGGATGCCCCCTGATCTAAAATCAGTCCCACCCACCAGGAGCGTAGGCTTTTTTTCCTTAAGTTTCGATAGGCCTGAACATCGGGTGCATTCACCCAGGTTTCCCCCAGCGGAACTCCCGTGTCATCGGGATTGATATTTACAGGGGGTGTAGGTGTGGGTGGTACGGCGAGCAGGAGATCGAGGGACTGTTCCACGGTGAGGGCGGCAAATTGATCTATATCAGTTCTTTTTGCGCCGAAAAGGCAGCGCTCCAGGAGATGCTTGGCGGATGCCCTTCCAAGTTCTCCGCTCACAGGGTCGAGCCCGAGCCGGCTTAAGGCAAGTTCCGGGAGCACTTTGTTTCCCGCCTGTTCAATATAGCTTTTCCTCTCAAACACCCGTTACTAAGATGACATCCCCCTGCAAAAGGTTGCTTGTAATATAGGAATTCTTACTGGTTCATGAATCCCTGCCTTCGGAGCACTTCCAGGAATTGTTTCGAGAAATGAATATTGTCCTTGCGTGTATATCTGTTATCGGTGAAAACCTGGGCCAGGGTCTCTTTCTGGTTTTCTTCGAGCAGGTCCCGGGTCAACTGGGAACCTTCCCTTTCTGCATAGATCCGGTCAATATCATCCTCCTGGTAATCCTGATAGGTCTCCTCATGTACCACGGCCTCCATTGGCAGGCGGTCTGTCAGAACGGATTCCGTATCAGGATAACCCAGTACCAGTGAGGCAACTGGCACCACTCCGGGCGGAAGGTTGAGGATATCAATGATCCTGTCAGCCATATAGGTGGCTGTCCCCAAATAGCATATCCCAAGTCCGTTTGCCTCTGCCTCAAGTGCCACGTTCTGGGATGCCAGCAGGGCATCAATGGCCGCGGTAAAGAAGGAAAGGAAATTGTCATAACCGGGATCCGCCATTCGCGACCTGCACCATTTATTAAAGCGGTTAAAATCCGCGCAAAAAGTTATATGCACCGGTGCAAGCAGGACCATCTCCTGCTTAAAATGAGCTTCCCAGAGCTTTTTCCGGATCTCTTCGTTTTTCGTGACAACCATGCTGTAGACCTGCATGTTCCCTGTGGTTGATGCCCGGCTGCCTGCTTCCAGAACCTTGTCCAAAACCTCTCCGGGAATGGCATCGGGCTTGTAATTACGGATGGACCGGTGATTGAATATTGTATCTAACATCAGCATTTGTTTTATATGCAAAGTTCGTCATCCTGAGCTTATGGACAATGATAAAAATTAGTTTTCATCATTAACCAGGGAAATACTTGACCAGCAAGCTCAATTTTTAACCTTAAACCTTCTTACGATGAAAAAAGCCAAAATTTCTTGCCTGCTTTTGATCGCAGGCCTTTTTTTTATGGGCAGGATTTATCCCCAGACCCCTGTCTTCATTAATGAATTCCATTATGATAATGCCGGCGCTGATGTGAACGAAGGTGTCGAAGTGGCCGGTCCGGCCGGAACTGATCTCACGGGATGGAAAGTCATTTTCTATAACGGCAACGGCGGCCTTGCCTATGATTCAGTGGTCCTCTCCGGAACCATCCCTGGTGAGCAAAACGGTTTTGGTGCCCTGTGGATGGCTGCCCCGGGTAGCATTCAGAACGGACCCGATGGTTTGGCCCTTGTAAATGCTGTCGGGGAACTTATTCAATTGATAAGTTATGAGGGCAGTTTTAGCGCCAGCGAGGGACCGGCATCAGGGATGGCCAGTACAGATATTGGCGTGGAAGAAGGCGGAGGAACAGATGTGGGACAATCTCTCCAGCTTAGCGGAGAAGGATGGCTGTATGAAGATTTTACCTGGATGGCCAATCTCCCCTCCTCGCCTGGCGCAGTCAACACGTCTCAGTCCCCCGGCACCCCATCCCCATCAGATACCGTCCCTCCGGTGTTTACAAACGGCTATCCCAGGGCAGTCAATATCACAGAAGACCGGTTTGATATCCTGCTGAACCTCTCAAAAGCTTGTACCCTCTACTACATTGCCCGTATGAGTGGTGCAGTGTCCACTGACAGCCTGGAAATACAATACGGGGACACCTTAATGATTGACACACCGGGAATGGACTACACCCTGCACATTGATACGGTAAGTCCATCCACCAATTATGATATATATTTCCTGGCTGCAGATCATGCGAGTCCCCCGAACGCCATGAACAAAGCTGTTCTGCTGCAGGTCCGGACAGCAGGCGACACAAAACTCCAGATGATTAGTCCCCAGGCAAGGGATACCGTTTATGTAGGGGATAGTGTAAGCCTTGTTTGGACCTCGGCGGATATCGACAGTATTGCTATTTCGATGTTTGATTTTGGGACGGGGGACTGGTCCCCTGTAGCAGGTGGAAGGATCCCGGCGATTGACAGTACCTGGAAATTTTTTATTCCGGTTGATGTGGGACTCGATTCTATGATGTTAAGCATCGCAGGTACCAGGGAAAGCAGCCTGCATGATGAAAGCGGGGTTTTATGCCTGGTGGATACCATCATTCCCAAGGTCATCGGGCTGTTTCCGTCCAAGCATGCGACAGAGGTCCCCTTGCTTCCTTCCCTTAAGATGGAATTTAATGAGAAGGTTTATCCGGCGGCAGGCTCCATAGGCGTTTATGGTGAATATGGTGGACTGATTGAAAATATCAATGTTAAAGGGGATGATGTTAAATATGACAGTACAGACTATTCTGTCCAGGTCAGGCTCTCTTCACCCCTGCCCTTCTCTGGTTTTTATCACATCCTGGTTGATCCAGGTGCATTCATGGATTACCAGGGCAACCTCTTTGGCGGGTTTTCTGCTGATACGAACTGGGTATTTACCACCATTACACCGACAGGGGAAAGTGGACACATGGCATGCTGGGAAAATCCGGCCGAGAACAGGATCAGGATCTATCCAAACCCGGCAGAAGAGAGGATTACCCTTGAATGGTATGGAAACAGTCCAACAAACCTGGAGGTTGAGATCATAGGGATGAGTGGTGTGTCAGTATACCGGAATAACTACCATTCCATTGTGAAGCTTCAGGAAATGATTGATTTACAGCACCTGAGCGATGGCATATATATGCTGAAAATCCGCACAGGGGAGGGCATATCTGTAAGCTGGCTGGTAGTTCAATAAATCAAAACCGGGGACGTGTTTACATGACAATTGGCAGTTTTTATGTCTTAGAATCTTACTTTATTGTGGGTATAAATCCTAAACGCTGAAATCATGTTAAACAAACAATTCAGGATCGTCAGGTACCTGGCCTGCTTACTTGTAATGTTGGTGGTCCTGGCACCAACCCTTGATGCACAAAAGAAGAAGAAGAAGAAGAATGATGAGAATGCTGCAAATGATTCGCTCAGGGGCAGCACTTTCTCCGGACTGAAATGGAGAAGTATCGGTCCCGCGATGACCTCGGGCCGGATTGCTGATTTTGCTGTGAATCCATACAACCCGAAAGAATATTACGCAGCCGTAGCAAGCGGGCATGTATGGAAGACCCAAAATGCCGGGATTAGCTGGAAACCGGTATTTGATAATTATGGCAGCTATTCCATCGGCGTGGTTAGCATGGATCCCAGTAACCATAATGTGGTTTGGGTAGGAACAGGGGAGAACAACCACCAGCGTGCCCTTGGTTATGGGAATGGTGTATTTAAATCAATGGATGGCGGCAAATCTTTCAAAAATATGGGTTTGAAGGAATCAAGACAGGTAGGCGGGATCGTAATTGATCCAAGGTGTTCCGACGTGGTTTTTGTGGCAGCCGAGGGTTCGGTATGGGGACCCGGAGGGGACAGGGGATTATATAAGACCACGGATGGTGGTGAAAACTGGATAAAGGTGATTGATATCAGTGAAAACACGGGCATAAACAATGTGGTCATGGACCCTGCCCGTCCGGATATAATGTATGCCACGGCAGAACAGCGCCGCAGGCATGTACATACAAAGATTGGAGGTGGACCCGAATCTGCGGTTTACAAATCCACCGACGGAGGCGAGACCTGGAGAAAGATTATGAAAGGCCTCCCAAAAGTTCACATTGGCGGTATGGGCATTGATATATCTCCCGCCAATCCGGATGTAGTATACCTCATTTTTGAGGCGGCAGAAGGGAAGGGTGGTTTTTACAAATCCACCAACCGTGGTGAATCATGGGATAGGATGAGCGACCATCACGCCAGCGGGCAATACTACAACGAAATATTTTGTGACCCGGTAAATGTGGACGTGGTATACTCCGCCGAGACCCGCAGCCATGTGACACGTGATGGCGGCAAGACCTTTACTCCCCTGGGACTCGATGGCCGACATGTGGATGACCATGCCCTGTGGATAAATCCTTCGGATACAGAACACCTGCTTATGGGTGGTGACGGCGGTATCTATGAGTCATTTGATGGCGGGGAAAAATGGGATTTCAAAGCCAATTTGCCGGTGACCCAGTTCTACCGGGTTATGGTGGATAATGATTACCCTTTCTACAATGTTTATGGTGGGACGCAGGACAATAATACCCTCGGGGGACCCTCACAGAGTACAAGCACATTTGGTGTCACCAATGAGGACTGGAAAGCCATCAAGGGCGGTGATGGTTTCTGGGTGGCTGTGGACCCTGAAAACCCGGATATTATTTACTGTGAATCACAATATGGCAATGTATCCCGCTACGATAGAAAAAGCGGGGAAAGTATTCCTATTAAACCGAGTCCTGGCAAAGGCGGAGACACCTACAAATGGAACTGGGACACCCCCCTGATCATCAGTCCCCATTCAAACAAAAGAATATACATGGGTGCAAACAAGATCTTTCGCAGTGATGACCGTGGGAATACATGGAAGGTGATCAGTGATGACATTGCGGCCAGGATCGACCGCAACACCTGGCCGGTTATGGGACAATTCTGGAGCATTGACGCAGTATCCAAGGATGTTTCAACTTCCCTTTTCGGGATGGCTGTCTCCCTGGTTGAGTCCCCTGTGAAAGAAGACCTCCTCTTCGTGGGCACAGATGACGGAGTGATCTCCATCACAGAAGATGCAGGAAAAACCTGGTCGCAGGTCAAATCCTTCCCCGGTGTACCTGCCAATACCTATGTCAGCGATATCCTGGCTGACAAATTTGACGAAAATGTGGTCTATGCCACATTCAACAATCACAAGCGTGATGATCTTAAACCTTATGTCCTGAAGAGTACAGACAAGGGAAAAACATGGATTCCCATCCCAAATGGTCTGCCGGAAAACGGGAGTACATGGACCATTGAACAGGATTTTATGAACCCGGAACTGCTGTTCCTGGGAACGGAATTTTCAGCTTTCTTTTCCATTGACGGCGGTGAGGAATGGGTGAAGCTCAGTTCAGGCTTGCCGGATATAGCCGTGCGGGACCTGGTGATACAGGAACGTGAAAACGACCTGGTAATGGCAACATTCGGACGTGGCTTTTACATCCTGGATGACTATACGCCACTTCGCGGATTCAAAAAAGAGATCCTCAGGCAGGATGCGCATATTTTCCCGGTACCAGATGCCAGGATGTATGTTCAGACAGGAGGGAAATACGGACAGGGATCGAATTTCTTTGCTTCTAAGAATCCGACCTATGGTGCTACCATTACTTACTACCTCAGGGAGGTCCCAAAAACACTGAAGGAAATACGTCACGAGAAAGAAAAAGAGTTATTCAAGGAGAAGCAGCCCATCCCGCAGCCAGGTGTGGATGAGCTCAGGGCCGAGGAAGAGGAAATAGCACCATACCTTGTTTTCAGTATCAAGGACGCGTCGGGAAGAGAGACCATGAAGCTTACAAAAAAGGCTGGCAAAGGTATCAGCCGCCTGACCTGGGGTCTGAAATACCCATCCCTCAGGCCTGTCAGCATCCGGACTGAAAAATTTACCCCTGTGGCTGCTTCCGGCAGCACTGGCCGCAGAGGAGGAGGCATCCCGGTCATGCCAGGCACATATTCTGTCTCTCTCTCCATGGTAACATCCCAAGGTGTGAAGGAACTGGCAGGACCGGTTGAATTTAAAGCTGAAGCCTTGGGGATCTCAACACTCCCGGCCCAAAACACCACTGAACTCCATGCATTCCAGTCCGACGTTTCAGACCTGGCCAGTACCATGAGTGCTGCAGAAAATTTCGCAGCTGACCTTCAGAAAAAAGTGTTGCTCATCAGGCAAACCCTGCACAATACACCGGGCACATCGGAGGAATTAAAAGAAAAAGCACGGTCTCTCAAAGGGCAACTCGAAGATGTGATCTTTATATTTGAAGGCCCCGAGGCAAGGGCCAGCCGTGAGGAGATCCCTCCCTACCCCATGCCGCTGAACAGAAGGCTGGGAGCCCTCGTATATGCACATTATTCCTCGACTTCAGAGGTAACACAAACCGAGAAGGATAATTATGAGATCCTGAAGGTTGAATTACAGCCTGTGCTCGATAAGCTGAAGAGCGTCCACGAGGACATCAAAGACATGAATGAAAAACTTGACGATATTGGAGCACCATGGACACCGGGCAGGATCCCGGCATTGAAATAATAGACCGGTAACTAAAAACATAGTCAAAAAAGCAAGTGTAAAAGACTATTAGGAATTTGTCAATTGGTTTTTATGGCAGCCGGATAGCTTCCTCTAAATGAAACTGTTAACAACTTCCTGGAATACAATTCCAAAAAAATTGTATTTTTACGACCTTACAATATGGGATTGATTTTTAGGAAAATTGAAACATGCTTGGGATTTATTCGTTATACAGGTTATAATAGATTGAAACCCACCGCAGGTTTCAGGATTTGAATTAACATTGAAACAGATGAAAAAGGCAAAAGTTGTATTGGTCCTTGTTGTTATTGCACTGGCAATCGCTTCATTCTCGTGTAACAGGAAACTCTGTCCTGCTTACGCCAATGCCGATACAGAACAGTCGCAAAGAAGTTAATATTACCTTTCCTCGCTTAACAGATCATTCTCTGCAGTGCGGGTAATGTAAGCTGGTTGAATTTCCTTATATTTACAACACGGGACATATGGATTAAACTGATGTCCCTTTGTTATAAAATGTAGTCCGGTTTCAATTCCCCTGACAACAATTTCCATTTACGGGCGTTATTCTATCCATATAGGAGAAAATGAAAAAATGGATCCTGGGCATATGGCTATTTCATCTTATCGGAGGTTTTCTCTTTGCCCAAGGTGAACTAAAAAGCCAGGCAAGGATATTTTACAGGAATGAGAAATCAATCGGCATCAGCCTGAACTCCAACGGGATGGGGATCAGCGGGCGGTATGCCAAACGGATCAATGCCAGGAAAAAGACCCTCTGGGAGATTGACCTGGCAAATATCAAGCATCCCAAGGAAATCAAGATCAGCAATTCCTACTACAACAACCGGAGCTTTGTTTTCGGGAAGGAGAATTTGTTTATTAATCTTCGGGGAGGCTGGGGAAAGCAACATGAGATGTTCCGCAAAGTCGACCGTGGGGGGATATCCATCCGCAGGTACTTCACTGTCGGTCCCGTTATAGGATTCCTCAAACCCATCTACTACGAAGTTTTCAAAGCCGGCGGAGGAGGTGTAAACGACTATTATATTACAGAAGAAAAATTCAGTACTTCTACCCACCAGGGGAATATTTATGGCAGGGCTTCTTTTTTCAAGGGAATAGATGAGACCTCTATCATGCCTGGAGTCTATGGCAGGTTCGGTATCTCATTCGAGTATAGCAAAAGTGACATAACCATACATGCCATAGAGACCGGCGTCAGCCTGGACCTTTTCCCAAAAAATATGGTAATCATGGCGACCGAGCAGAACAATTTCTACTTCCTTACACTCTTTGTTGCCTATCGCTTTGGCAAGGTTGTGGATGACCAGGGCATAGTCGACGAGGGAGATCTGTACTAAATCCAGACCCACAGATAAAATTTCTCATTTTCTTCACATTCAGCTATTGAAGAATTCCACTATAATATGTAAGTTTGCATCGCGAAAAAAAGAGTTAACTAATAAATAAAATTAATTATGGCAAAAATTAAAGTTGCAATCAACGGTTTCGGAAGAATCGGACGGATGGTTTACAGAATTGGTATGAATAATCCGGAGATTGAATTCGTTGGCATCAATGACCTGACTGACAACAAAACACTGGCTCATCTATTAAAATATGACTCCACCCAGGGCAGGTTCCCAGGTGAGATCTCTTATGATGATGATTACCTTATTATCAACGGTAAAAAGGTCAAGGCAAGTGCTGACAGGAACCCTGCAGAGATCAAATGGGGAGAAACACCCGATGTAGTTATTGAATCCACAGGAGTTTTCAGGGCTAAGGAAAGTGCCAAAGGCGGTTATGGCGACCACCTTAAAAATGGTGCAAAGAAAGTTATTCTGACCGTCCCTTCAAAAGACGAGATTGACAACATGATCGTATTGGGTGTGAATGATGATGACCTGAGAGCTGAAGACCAGTGTGTATCCAATGCATCCTGTACAACCAATTGCCTGGCACCCGTTGCCAAGGTGTTGAATGATTCCTTCGGTATAGTCTCAGGACTCATGACAACCATACATTCTTACACAAATGACCAGGCGGTTCTGGATGCACCCCACTCAGACCTGAGAAGGGCACGTTCGGCTGCCGTATCACAGATCCCGACCACCACAGGTGCTGCCAAAGCAGTTGGAAAGATCATCCCTGCATTGAAAGGAAAAATGGATGGACTCGCTGTAAGGGTTCCCACCCCGACTGGATCATTGGTTGACCTGGTTGCTGTTCTGGAAAAAGAAGTTACAGTTGAAGAGGTGAATGCCGCCATCAAGGCAGCTGCTGAAGGCCCAATGAAAGGGATCCTTGAGTACACCGAAGATCCAATCGTTTCTGCTGATATCATCGGTCACCCGGCATCAAGCATATTCGATGCACTGAGCACCATGGTCAATGGAAAAATGGTTAAGATCCTTTCATGGTACGATAACGAATGGGGCTACTCTCACCGTGTTGTTGACCTGATCCCTAAGCTCTTCGCATAAAGAGATTTTTCATATACTGGAAGCCGCATCGATTCAATTTGATGCGGCTTTTTTTTTTGGTAAATTGCTAGGGACATTTGGTATTTTTTATCAACTAGTTTGAATGCAAAATGAAAAATGTATCCTTCATAAGCTCCACCCTCTATGGACTTCTTTCTATACTTTTATTATTTCCAGTTTACCCCTTGCAAGCCGGTTTTTCTGATGATCCCTGGGACAAGGTCAATGATATACTTGCACGCATTGTAGCGCCCGAATTCCCGGATAAAGATTTCAATATTACAGATTTCGGTGCCATTCCAGATGGCCAGACTGATTGTCGTAGCAGCATCCTGGATGCCATAAACGACTGCCACAAAGCTGGTGGTGGCAGGGTTATCATTCCTGCCGGTGATTATATAAGTGAGGGCCCCCTCCTGTTAAAAAGCAATGTAAATCTCCATCTGCAGGAAGGAGCCTATCTTAAGTTTGGTATCAACCCGGAAGATTATTTAACCGGAAGCCCTGAATTTAATGGTTGTGTAAAGGTAAGATGGGAAGGACTATGGTGCTATAATTATTCCCCCATCATATATGCATGGAAAGAAAAAAATATCGCCATAACTGGCAAAGGCATCATAGACGGGCAAACAGATAAGTTTTGGTCTCAATGGTATATAAAGAAACTGCATCAGCCAGACCGCCTGAGCTTACGGAAAATGGGCATGGACATGGTGCCTGTCGTAAAAAGAATATTTGGTGATGGCCATCACCTGGCACCAGGAACCATTGAATTATATCATTGTCAAAATGTGCTGATCGAGGGGATAACCACAAAAATGCCCCTGGAAAGAACCATTCATCCAACTTTTTGTAATAATGTGATTGTTCGGAATGTACACATACAGGCAGGTGTAAGAAAAGCGCAAAATGATGATGGTATCGATCCTGATTCCAGCAGCGATGTGCTTATCGAAGGCTGCACATTTTATAATTTTGATGATGGCATAGCATTAAAATCAGGACGGGCAAGGGAAGGCTGGCCTGAGAACGGGGGACGCCCAACGGAAAATGTCATTATTCGAAATAATATATTCCATGGAGAACATAATGGTGTATCTGTTGGAAGTGATATGTCAGGAGGTGTAAGAAATATTTTTGTCTATGATTGCCAGTTTGGAATTGATTATCCCCAACAGTATGTTTTCAATGCCAAGTCAAACAGTGATCGTGGCGGCATCATTGAAAATATATATTTCAAGGATATAAGCGTAGGATCATGCAAACAACTCATCAGGATGGAGATGGAATACAAGGGTGTGCCATACGACGCTGTTGAGCATCCCTTCCCCCCGATCTACCGGGAAATGTATTTTGAAAATATCCATTGCGGTAATGTCAGCCAGACTGCCATCAGCATTGTTGGACTGGAACAGCAGTTTATCGAAGATATATACCTGATCAATGTCCGCATTAAGGATTCCGAAATTGATTTTAACCTGAAATATGTAAAAAGCATTTATTTAAAGAATGTAACCATACACTAATAACCTGCTTCCAATGAGAATTTATATTGCATCCCTGTGTTTCCTGTTGATTTCCATATCATGTTCTTTAAATCAAGACCACACTTCAGAAAAAAAATTCCAGGTCTCCCTGATACTCGAGGAGGGAGAACGGTGGTGGGTCGGCGTGATAACGGATTCTCACCTATTCCCCCTGACGGAAGAATCGGAGTATATATTTGACTTTTATGGCGACACCAAGGGTAACCAGGGACAACCCCTATTGATTTCAAACAAAGGAAGATATATCTGGAACGAGGAGCCATTCAATTTCAGGTTTGAAAATGGTACATTGACAGCCAAATGTAAGCAGGCTGAGTTTCAATCAGGCAGTACGGGAAATAGCCTGCGGGAGGTTTACCTTCATTGCAGCCGGCAATTCTTTCCACCATCCGGTGACATCCCGGCCGAGGAACTATTCACCCTGCCGCAATTCAATACCTGGATAGAGTTCACCTATTATCAAAACCAGGAGGGCATCCTTGAATATGCCAGGGGCATAGTTGAAAATGGATTCGATCCGGGTGTCCTGATGATAGACGAAGGCTGGTTCAAAAATTATGGCAACTGGGATTTTGACCGGGAACGTTTTCCTGATCCAAAAGCCATGATGTCAACATTGAAAGATTTAGGGTTCAAGGTGATCCTCTGGGTTTGCCCATACTATTCACCTGATGGTGTTTTCTGGACAGAACAATGGCAGGATTATAGCATGAAAGGTGATACCATCTGGATAGTAAATGCCGAAAACCCGGCTGTTCCGGCAGTCATGTTTTGGTGGGATGGTTTCAGCAATGTCATTGATCTTTCCAATCCAAAAGGATACAGATGGTTCAAAGCGCAATTGGATTACCTCGTCAGTGAATATGGGGTAGACGGATTCAAATTCGACGGAGGTGATGCCATCCACTATTCAGATACGCGCTTCCTCTCTGAAACCAGGTCATACAAGCAGGATATCAGCCCGAATGAACATTCTGAATTATTTGTAAAACTGGGACTGGAATATCCTTTCAATGAGTACAGGGCTTCATGGAAAATGGGTGGACAGGCCATTGCCATGCGGCTGAGGGACAAAGAGCATCATTGGGAGGACCTGGCCAAGCTGGTTCCCGGGAGCATCAACCAGGGCCTGATGGGTTATCCCTATACCTGTCCGGACCTAATAGGAGGAGGGGAATATCTTTCCTTCAGCAACCTGGAAACCATAGACCAGGAGCTAATTGTCAGGGCAGCCCAGTGCCACGCCCTGATGCCTATGATGCAATTCTCTGTGGCCCCCTGGAGAGTATTGAGCAAAGAAAACCTTTTGATCTGCGTTGCCATGGCCGACCTGCATGTCCGCCTGGGTGAGGAGATCATTGCCCTGGCCAGGGAAGCTGCCAGCACGGGTGAACCCATCATCAGGTCCATGGAGTATGCCTATCCCGGTAGTGATTATGTTGATATCACTGATCAGTTCCTGCTGGGAGATCAGATCCTGGTGGCTCCCGTAACCGAAAAAGGCGCCATTAGCCGGGAAATAAAGTTTCCGGAAGGCAAATGGGAAGGTGATGACGGATCTGTGGTGGAAGGCCCGGCCACAATTGAAGTAGCTGCAGCCATCGAAAGACTGCCCTGGTACCGCAAAATTCAATAGTGACAAATTTGTAAGGGTATTCATAAAAATAATACCAGGAAGCTTATTGAGGATATTAAAACATCGTTGAATTTTGTGGCAGTAACCACAAAATATAGGCGACTAATTTAATAACCTCAACAAATAACAATGATTTTTTAATGAATACCCCTTACACTTCGTCAATCTCTCGTATCTCGATGGGAAGATCTACCGTGTGTTTGTAGTGTTCACCCAGGTCCTCTATGGATTCATCATCGGTTTCAAAGCACCAGATGATCTTGATCGGTTTGCCTGTCACGACAAGTTTTTGCAGGCGGCGTAGGAGTTCCAGGATGTATTTCGAGGATCCGCTGTTGACATACTCAAACCTGAATTCAAGAACCGATTCCTTTTCTGTCTCCTTGAAGTATTCATCCAGCCAGGTCAGGATGGGATCATAGAAACTTTCGGGATTTTCCGGGATGGATCTTCCCTTCATCAATAAATAACCTGAGCCCGTATTGAAATCTATAGATGGGGTATTAAATTTAGGCTCAATTACAAGGTTTTTCATCAGCTTGTTTTTCTCTCAAAAATTATTCATAATGCAAGGCCATGATGGGGTCCAGTTTGCTGGCCTTTTGTGCAGGATAATATCCTGAGATAACACCAACCAGGAAACACAACACCACACCCATGATGATCCAGGGCCACGGGATAAAAAAGGATGATCCGATGATCATGCTGACCAGGTTTCCAACCAGTATCCCGAGTATGATCCCGACGGCACCTCCCATTTGTCCTATCAATACGGATTCAAAGAGAAATTGTTGCTTTATGGTTCCGGACTTTGCACCTATGGCTTTGCGGATTCCTATCTCGCGGGTCCTCTCGGTCACCGAAACCAGCATGATGTTCATTAAACCTATCACTGCTCCGAACAATGTAATAATGCCAATAAGGGTAGCGGCAATGGTCACAAATTTCAGGTTTTCTATCATCATATTTGCGATACTGTCGCTTTTGTTGATATGAAAATCCGATTCATCTTTCACATCCAGGTTCCTCACCTGCCTGAATACACCTTCAGCCTCTCCTTCAGCAGCATCCATCAGCATTCCGTCCGCAGGGGTAACATTGATGGAATACCTCATATTGGGCCTTGAGAAATACTGCCGGACGTTGGTATAGGGTAAAATACATAAACGGTCTCCTTCCCCGCCCATGGATGACCCCTTCTCAGCAAGTATGCCGATGATCTTATACTTGCCATTGCCTATGGTGACAACCTTGTCCAGGGCCGGTTCGTTATTAGGGAATACCTTATCGATAATAGATTGTCCGACAATGGCATAGTTCCTGTTTGATGCAACCTCCTGTGCTGTAAAATTCCTTCCCTCACCAATGTCATGACCTGCCGTATTAAGATAGTTCTCATCCGCCCCGAAAACGGTAACATTGGGATGTGTTTTTTCTGACTTGTACTTCACAGTTGCAATACTGGTGGCACGTGTCCATATGGAAACTTCGGCCGGAAATTCAAAAGTTTCCTTGAATTCATGGGCCTCCCTGTAGGAGATATAATCATAGTTCCGGCGGCGTTCCCGTTCACCACCAAAATGCACATTGATTGACCTGCTCTCAATGGAAAAAGTGTTTGCTCCCATCCTGGCAAATTCCGACGTAATAGAGTTCTTGATGGCATCAATGGCTGTCAGGATACCAACCAGGGCCATGATGCCGAATCCAATGATCAGCATGGTGAGAATTGCCCTGAGCATATTGGCCCGGATGCTCCGCATACTAATGCGTAGGTTCTCTGAATATAGATGTAAAACTCTCATAAATTCCTGACAATTAATGCTCCTGGTTTAATGAGCGGAACATATTTAATGCATAAAAATACGAATTATTAAATAAAAGCTTTTGATTATAATTCAAAATGTCTCCAGCTTATTAAATTTGTTTATATTTTGATAAAATTTAATTCACAATCAGCCATGATATTTGATTTAGACATGATCCGCAAGGCCTACAAACTTCTCCCGGAGAAGGTAGAAAAGGCCAAAAAAACATTGAACAGACCCCTTACCTTGACAGAGAAGATCCTGTATTCCCACCTGGAGGAGGACCAGGAATTCAGGGATTATAAAAGGGGGGAAGATTACGTCTATTTTAATCCTGACCGGGTTGCCATGCAGGATGCCACCGCACAGATGGCACTCTTGCAATTCATGCAGGCTGGCAGGGACAGGGCAGCTGTTCCCTCCACTGTCCACTGTGACCACCTGATACTGGCAGAGAAAGGGGCCAAAGAGGACCTGGCCAGGTCAAAGGATTTGAACCGCGAGGTATTTGATTTCCTTGCTGCAGTCTCTAATAAATATGGGATTGGTTTCTGGAAGCCAGGTGCGGGGATCATACACCAGGTAGTCCTGGAAAACTATGCATTCCCGGGGGGAATGATGATAGGCACTGATTCACATACCGTGAATGCTGGTGGACTCGGGATGGTGGC
>CAZXOJ010000037.1:0-5752 GCA_964642325.1 uncultured Bacteroides sp.
TCTATATTTTATCCGGACTGCTTTTACTGAATGTTGCCAATATCCTGCGGCTGGTGTTGCTTTTCATGCATATACAGAAACATGGAACCTATGTTGGCCTGGTTGATTACCACGACCTCTATGACTATGGAATCTATGGGATTGTATTTATCCTGTGGGTGATCTGGTTTGAGAAATTCTCATCCCCAATCAGAAAATAATCACCTGGGAAAATCGGGATCGATGCATCATGGTTTGCTCAAGTCTTTAGCGTCGACCAGGTCTTTGTATCGGGCAAGGTTCATAACGAACGCATCGGGGTAGCCGATGATCTTTATACCTGGTAAAGCAGTTAGCGCCTCTTCCGGTGTCTCAAATTCACCGATCACGTACCTGTATATTCCATCTTTGCCGATAATCCTTTTGATCCCGTGAATGGCGATGAAATAATCCATGTCCAGGGGACTTGACATCGCGATGATCTGTATGGTGTAGATATTGTTCGATAGATCTTGCATGCTGCTTTGTGTCCGGATAATGCGGTCAAGTTCACGCTTTTCTATGAGCTTGGCACCTGGATATCCTTTGTCAACAGCTGTATTCACCAGATCCAGGGCATCAGCCTTTTTATTGTAGCGCCCGGAGGTGTATATAAATGATCTGTCTGTTTGAATCTCATGGATCAGTTCCTGACTCAGGATTTTCGGTATATTATAATCCCTTTGGGCGGTTGTACTCAGGAGTACAGAATAATTAAGATCCATCTTTGGTCTCAGGTGTTCGGGAACGAATATCTCTTCCACGGTGATCCGCTCATCCTCATAATTCATTAATTTCACTTCAACGTGCCTGTTGAGTTGCCGCCCCGCCGGGTTATCGGTTCCGTCCGGGTTATAATTGATGGCAATGTTCTCCTGTTCACCAACGCCTTTGGCTATGAAGCGGTTTTGCGCTATCCCTTTCCCGGTCAAAAAACCAGCTACTGTTTTGGCCCTTTTCCTGGAGAGTTCAAGGTTGTAATCTTCCTTTCCCATGGCATCGGCATGCCCTATCACTTCCACGGATAGTTCAGGGAACTGTTCCATGATCATGCAGAGCCTGTCAACATCCTGTATGGCTCCATCGTCGAGCAAAAAATTGTCAAATTCAAACATGATGTTCTTGACAATCAGGAATTCCCCGGTATTGACCCCGTGGATCTCTGTTTCAGATTTTTCTGACAATTCTGATTCCAGGGGAGTTGCCTCACGGTTAAGGACCGTGTAATTATTCGTGCTTGCCAGGAATCCAGGCTCACCCAGTTCCAGAGATTCCATCGTATAGATACCGGATTCTCCATTTTCACCGCGGGCTGCAGATGCAAAATAAGCATTCCTTCCACCGTATTCCGGGATATAGTTCAAATCATCGTCCGGTGTATTGATTGGATATCCAAGGTTCTTGGGCAGGGCCCATGAGCCGTCAGGCTGTCGGCTGGTCAGAAAAACATCATACCCCCCGATGGTAGTATGTCCCTGTGAACTGAAGTAGAGTAATTCCCCGTTATCTGTTACAAAGGGGGTATTCTCATTATATATGGTATTCAGTTTCGGTCCTGCATTACTGGGCTTACTCCATTTTCCATCTTCCTGTATTTCAGATACATATATATCGAGCGCTCCATACCCGCCTTTCTTGTTGCTTGTGAAGTATAGTTTCTGCCCATCACTGGAAAGGCTTGCTGAAGATTCATAATACGCCGTATTGATATATTTGGGCAATGCCTCCATGGTCGACCACTGCTCGCCATCAAAATGACTGATATACAGATCGGAATTGAAGGGATCAGCGCGGGTAAGTAACAAGGCAGATCCATCATGGGAGAGAGAACTGATCTGGCAATCCGGGTAGTTCCCAAGCTGGGTATGTATGGTTGATGGACGGGTCCAGCTACCATCAATGTTCCTGGCCATCATGATGGTATTCTCTTCATCGGTTTTTGCCATGCAAACCATGGTGCTGTTGTCGGCTGATCGTACACCGAATAATGCATTGTCAATGAATTTATCTCCTGTCTCCATTTTGGTAAATTTTACCTGTAGTGGATGGGAGGTCATTTCTTCGGCCAGTTCACATGCTTCAATCTGTTTGTCGACGTATTCAATGTTTGCAAAGTCTTCTCCATCCATCTCAAATTTATAATGGATATAATAGTCGATGGCATCCATGAAGTCAAAATTGAGGTGATGCGCCCTGCCCAGGTAAAACAACGCCTCATAAGGAGCTTCCTTTTCCCTGTATGAACCATCCTTGTATTTTTTCGTCATGGACTGTATGGCTGCTTCAAAGTAAGGTATGGATTCCTGCTTTTTCCCCGGGATATTCTGGTAGCATAATCCGATCAGGTATTGGACATTCCGGTTTCCGGGTTCCATCTCCAGTAACTTGTCATAAGTTTTAAGGCCTGCCTCATAATCCTCATTCAGAAAGAGGTACTGGGCTTCAATAAAAGACCGTTTGAAGGGTTTTGAATTGACCCCAAGGTTGAAGCTTGTCAGAAACAGTACACAAATTATGGTGAGAGATAAGGTTTTCATTACGAGGGGTTAATTTATACAGAGCCAAAATTATGTGGTTTCAATATCCTTTTGGTCATGCTAACAGCTGGATTATTAACAAGGTGGGGCTTTCTATTAACAATTCAATATTAGCATGTCTGGATATCCGATTTATCTTTATATTGGATGATCTTTCAATGTTGGAGAAATAAACAGGTATGAATGTTTGCTGATTCGAATTTTTTATCGAAAGCAGAACAACTTGACAGGGAGGATCCCCTGGCTTCATACAGGGAGCAATTCTTTGCACCTGACCCCGGCCTTATTTACCTCGACGGAAATTCCCTGGGACGCCTTCCAGCCCAAACGGCAAATAATATTAATGAGGTTATTTCCAGGCAATGGGGAAAAAGCCTGATACGTGGCTGGAATGAAGCCTGGATGGATTTGCCATTCCGGTTGGGGGATAAGATTGCCGGCCTGATCGGTGCAGGTCAGGGAGAAGTGCTGGTTTGTGATGCCACTTCTATAAACCTCTATAAACTGGTTATGGCAGCCATGGATTACCAGAAGGACAGGCACAGGATCATCAGTGATGAATTGAATTTTCCGTCTGATCTTTATGTTCTGCAGGGGATCATTGATCAGCTGGGACCAGGATATGAGCTGGATCTGATCCGGTCAAAAGATGGCATTGGAATAGATCATGATTCGATAGCGGCTGTCCTGGATGACAAGACTGCTTTGCTGACCTTTACCCACACTTATTTTAAGAGTTCATTTGTACAGGATATGTCCGCTATCACATCTCTGGCTCACAGCAAGGGTGCGATGGTATTATGGGACCTGAGCCATTCGGTAGGATCTGTACCCGTGGATCTCCGGGCCTGCCAGGCAGACCTGGCCATTGGTTGTACGTATAAGTACCTGAACGGGGGACCAGGATCTACGGCGTTTTTATATGTGCGTAAGGATCTTCAGGAAAAATTGCAGCAACCCATCTGGGGCTGGTTAGGATCAAAGGACCCATTTCAGTTCGGAACGCAGTATGAGCCGGCGGATGGCATCCGCCGGTTCCTTGTGGGCACACCACCGGTCCTGTCAATGTCAGCCATCGAGCCGGCCCTTGATCTGCACCTTGAAGCTGGAATTACTGGCCTGCGGGAAAAAAGCATCAGGCAATCTGCATTTCTTTTGGAGATGTTTGATGATTGGCCGGCCAGCCTGAATTTTACACTGGGTTCTCCAAGGGCGCCTGGTAGCAGGGGATCCCATATTGTTCTCAGGCATCCTGAAGCAGCAGCGATAACAAGGGCATTGATCAACCCGCCGGCGAAAAGGGATACAGTGATACCGGATTTCCGGACACCTGATAATATCCGGCTGGGGATTGCACCAATTTATAACAGTTTCAAAGATATATACACAGGCATGCAACGGATCAGGGAAGTGGTTGAGTCTGAAGAATATTTGAAAAATCCCTGATTCATTATGAATTCCCGGGAATAACAATTATTTTTAATTCCTGGTCTATAACCATTAGGCCATTTAGATCTGCACTTCATGGATTGGACAGATTTTCATGAATTTTTCAGGCTTATAGAAGACGATAATCTTAGCCTGTTTTACAGGGGAGATTTTGCGGACGATATAACCATTCGCCTAATTGATCTGTCTGAATCTCACTTCAAAAAGGGGAAGGAACAGATGTCTCTTAAAAAGAAAGTTTCTTTCCTGATGGCTGAGTGCTTTCAGAATGTTATCAGGTATGGCGAGGAACTTACCTCCGATCATTATCTGCAAGAACAGACGGCTTATTTTATGACACGCAATGCAAACGACAAGTTTTACATTGCATCAGGCAACCTGGTCGAGCAATCCAAGATCAGATATCTGCAGGACAGGATTGAAAACATCAATATGCAAAGCCAGGAAGAATTGAAGGAGATGTATATGAAAGTACTCGGGGGAGAAGCATTTACGGCCAAGGGAGGAGCCGGACTGGGCATGATTGAAATGGCCAGAAAATCAGGAAGGAAGCTGCAAACTGAATTTGAACAGATCGATGAGTTGATGGCGTATTTTTATATTCAGATGATCATTGATTCACATGGACCAACGCAGGAGACCGGCAAGGAAGGACTACATATTGACCATTCCATCCAGATGAACCAGTTACTGCGGAAGAACAGTGTCATTATGGCCTACCAGGGAGATTTCAGGCAGCATACCATCCTTCCCCTGTTGAACATGATTGAAAAGAACCTGATGGTGAAGAAAACAAAGTATTCTGCATACAAGACGCTTTTTCATATCCTTGTTGAAATGCTTCAGAATGTAATGCACCATGGATTGATCATAAATGACAAGCGGGAAGGCCTTTTTACCATTGGTTTACATGATCACCATTTTACCATCAGTGCGGCCAATTATGTAACATGTGAACAGGTGCCCTCCCTGAAAGAAAAGATGGATCATTTTTTATCCCTCGAGGACTATGATCTGAAAGAACTGTCAAGATTGATACTTCAGGAACGGGAAGAAGGCCCTTTCAGGGGGTCTGGACTGGGGGTTATAGATATCATAAGGGCAAGTATTGCAAAACCCAAATACGTGATCATTCCTGTAGATGATACCAAATTCCTTTTTTACCTGAATGTAAAGGTGTAGAACATAGAATCTGGTATGATAATTGAATAGAAGTACAGGAATATAAAAATGCAAACCATGAAAATACTACCTGTATATTTTGCCATACTGGCTATGGGCTTAGCCTCATGCAGCGGACTGAAAGTTGTTCAGGATCATGACTCCTCTATAGATTTTAACAGTTACCAAACCTATAATTTCACACCTTCAGCTGACTCGATTCCAATCAACCAGCTGAATAAAAGGAGATTATTTAATGCAATATCTGCAGAAATGAATGAATCTGGTATTCGCTGGGCTGCCGATCCGGATATTTTTGTTCATGTGCACATGCTGATGAAGGGCAAGACAAAAACCAATGTATCCTATGGACAGGGTGAAACCTACGACCTTGGCTCAGGTTTTTCAACAACCTATATGGATTACAGTGAATTTTCGGAAGGATCACTTTTCTTTGATATTATTGACTCCAAGAGGAAACAGCTGGTTTGGTCCGGTAAGGTGACCAGCGATATAAAAGACTCTAATACTCGCAGTGAGAAAGACATTAACAAGATCGTACAAAAAGTTTTTAAGAATTTCCCCCC
>CAZXOJ010000037.1:5852-22425 GCA_964642325.1 uncultured Bacteroides sp.
GATAAGCCAGGCCGAAGCCATCCAGAGTCCCGCTTTAGAAATCACAGAATCCATGGGGCCCAGCAGGGTGAAGGCAACGGTGATCATCGCCGTTCCAGCCACCCACAGAAAAATCATCCGGCCCATCTGAGCCTGGCTCATGGTGTTGGAAAGGGAAGGGAAGCCGGCAGATTCATATTCTTTCCCATATTTCATAATCAGCAGCCAGAAATGGGGTACCTGCCAAATGAAGAAAAATGCGGCAATAGGGATGACCATGGAGTCCAGCAAGGAGCCACCGGCACAAACCCATCCTATCAAGGGGGGAATACTGCCTATAATTGAACCGGGAATAACAGCCCAGGCTGTATATCGCTTCAGGTAAGTGTATACCACATTATACCAGAAAAAGGCCAGCCAACCTAGCAACATGCCCTGCATCCCGGCTCCTAAATACAGCAGCACTGATCCCGGAATACTATAGGCCAGTGTAACCACAATGGCACCCTGTTCGGTGATCCTTCCGGAAGGAAGGGGGCGGTTCCGGGTGCGGTTCATCCGGCTGTCGTACCTGTATTCCTGCAGGTGGTTCAATGAGGAGGCCCCGCTTGCCAGCAGGAAAATACCAAGGACAGTCCAGCCCAATCCTGGATCCAGACGGGTTGTATGGAGCAGGTATCCGGTTATTGTCGTAATACTTACAGCTGCGGTAATCCTGACCTTCCCCAATTCAAGCCATATGGATACCCTGCTCTTACTCACCAGGCCAGACAGGTGTCTCCAGCAATCTTCTCTGCTGGCATTTGCATTCTTTTTTCTCCTGGCCATGCTGGCAGTCGCAATCCGGCTTGCCCTTTTTTATAAATATTCTCAACATTTTATTTGTTGTTTTTAAGTGGTGGATAAACAATAATTAAGATCAGTGCAAAGCACAACATGGTTATAAATCCAAGGATGGTAACCTGCCTTTGTTTGCCCCTGCCTGCTGGTTCATAATTGAAACACATTTTCAGTACCTTGGTAATGGTAGGCATGGTATTCTCTTTTTTGGCTTCAGCAACAGCCATTTTGAATTCTATTGGATTATATTTCGTCCCGTGAATGTATTTGGTTATTTTGCCCCCGGGACTAACAATCATGATCGCGGCGGGGTGCAGAATATCTTCTCCACGCATGATCACAGAATAACCTAGGGTTTCCAGCAGGGAGCTTATATTGTCCCTGTCGCCCGTCAGGAAATGCCAGTTCTCAGCGGCTTCCTGATCATCCAACAGTTCCAGGTAGTTCCTCTTTTTAACGGCGGCCAGTCCAGGAGTTTCATCTTCGTGAAAACTGATATTAATCACCTGAAAATCCTTTCCCATTTGGAGATCAGTACGGTTCAAAAGTTTGACGAGACCATCCATGATGGGTGTACATAAGCCTGGACAATTATAGTAAACCGGCGAGATCACCGTCGGTCTGTCTATCATATCCACCAGGTTCACCAGCATTGAATCATCCCTTGTAAATACCAGGCTTGAAGGCAGGTATTCCCCGAGATGCTCATCCAGTGCAACGTAGTCGTTGCCCCTGCCGGAGACAGGTAACAGGCTGAAGGTAAGCAAGACAATAGATAATATTTTTATATAGCGGTCCATTTCAATTCAGAATTACTGTTTTTCTTCGCCTGGCATATGCCATAATGGCCACCAGGGTAATGATCGCGAGTGTATAATACACAAATGCAGGAACCGGAACGGGATCGCCTTTGGCATAAGAATGCATCCCTGACAGGTAATAATTTACCCCGAAGTAGGTCATGATCACGCTGGCATAGCTCAGTACTGCGGCAAGATTGAATGAATAAAGGCTTTTCAGTCCAGGCATAAAACGCATATGTGTGATAAAAGCATAGACCAGTATGGTGATCAGGGCCCAGCTCTCTTTGGGATCCCAGGCCCAGTACCTTCCCCAGGATTCGTTGGCCCATATCCCACCGAGGAAGGTCCCGATTGTCAGCAGTCCTAGTCCCGCGATAATAGTCATCTCCCCAATGGAACTGAGGGAAATGATGGCATGTTGAACCTTTTCCTGGTTCTTGTGGGACTGCAATCCCATCAGTATCAGGTTTAGGAATCCGAGTATACATGCCAGTCCCAGGAAACCATAACTCGAAGCAATCACCGCCACATGTATGGTAAGCCAGTAGGATTTTAGCACTGGTACCAGGTTGGTCAGCTGCGGGTCCATCCAGCTAAGGTGGGCTGTATGCAGCATCATCCAGGCAAGTACGGCCGTTGCAGCCAGTGGTGTGGCGGTCCGCCGTGAAAAAAACACCCCTGCCAGCATGGTGGCCCAGCTGATGTACAACAGGGATTCATAACCATTACTCCATGGAGCATGTCCTGATATATACCACCTGAGTGCCAGTCCCACAGTATGTACTGCAAACCCTGCAAACAGGTGGATCACCATGATCCTGCGCAACTTGCGTGGGTTAATGCTGACACTCAGGACACTGATCAGCTGTAAAATCAGCAGGGTGATCCCGATAGCCATATAGAAACGGGCCAGCCTGTCAAAGAGGCTGATCCGGTTGTAGATAATCTCTGCTTTCTGCCTGCCGGCTGATGGCATGATCCCGGCTCCCATACGGGCTTGGAAAATCTTCAGGTACCCCAGGTATTCATCCGCCTTTTGCCAGTCCCCCGTCTCCAATCCTTCCCTGACCCCTTCCAGGTAAAGCTGGGTAATGTTTACTGCGAAGAGGGAATCCTCACCGGTGTAGATGGCAGGGATTGTATTGGGACTGTGCCAGGTATGGTTGGGATCATCCCTGTCCGGAAGGATACGGAGCAGGTTGCCCGAATACACCATGTAACATATGTTCATCCGCTCGTCAACCCTGAGCATCTCTGTATCGAATTTGGACCGTTCCGATGATTTTTTGCGGTGTGCATCGCCAACATCCTCTCCAATGATATATGCACCTTCTTTACCGGCATCAAAAAATTGGAGGAATGAAGCATGTTTTTTCTGGATATTCAGGATTTTGCCAACTTCCGGATGAGAAACCTTTACCATGGGTATGTTCTGCCACCTGATGGGATCTGCCATCATGCCCAGCAGGACCTGTTCGGGATTCAATCCCTCCAGCCTGGTTCGGCGTGAAACCTTTCGCAAGACTTCTGATGCCATTGTATTCATCGGTTTTACCCTCCCCTGGTAATCCTGTACCAATAATTCACCGAATGCCTTCGCATGTAAAGCAGGGACCTCATGTTTCTCTTCCTCACTTAAATCCTGTGCCAGGGCCGGAACACCTGAAATGAAAAGTCCAATGCTAACAGCCAGGATGATCATGGCCGCTTTGCCTGGATTCCCTGTTTCGGCGAGCTGCCTGCTGAGTTTCCGGAACCTGCTGCTGGGATTAAAAAGGCTGAGCAGTATGCCCAGGAAGAGCAAGGCATATCCGGCATAGGTGACATTGGTCCCCAGCCTGTCCCTGTTAACAGACAAAACTGTACCTCTTTCATCTGTATCATAGGATGACTGGTAAAACCTGTATCCCCGGTAGGAGAGGATATGATTCATATAGATCCTGTGGCTGGCTGTCAGTCCCTTCTCCTGGTCTTCAAGCATCACCAGGCTCTCAAAGGAGGATGGACTGTCAGAGCCGGGATACCTTTCCAGGATGAAGTCCTCAAGGGCCAGTGAAAATGGTAAAAGCCGTGAGATGGATCCATATGAAAGCAACACTTCTTTCTCTGCTATCGAAACCTGTTTTGGTTCCCCCTGTATTCCCTTGCCTCCCCAGACGGTAATGTCCCTGGATACTGAACCTGTCTTAAGTCTTAATGACAGGGCTGTTCTCCCCGATCCTTCTTCTTCCGATGTTCTCAAGGCAAGTACTTCCCCCTGCGGTTCATATTCAGACAGTACCAGGCTGACATTACCAAATGAATAGACCCTCAATGGATGGAAAGGATGCCAGGTATCTGCAGCTAAATCCCTTTTAGTTTGGTCCGTCATGCTAAACAGGCTGACAGGGTGGGGGGCAATAAAGACAAGGGAATCTCCATCCATCCTTATCCGAACACCCTCTGAGGCTTGCTTATTGAAATGAAATAACTGACCTCCTATCCATTTACTCTCCTCACCCATGAAGGCATAGTAATCCCTTCCCATAGCAGATGATGTGACCAGTATAATGGCAGGGTCTCCTCCGTGGACAGCTCTGACAGTCGGCCTTGCCTGGGTTATATGATCGAGGTAGTGTACCCTCAGGGGACTGGTTTTTGTGGGAACCTTAAGTAATTTACCCGGGTTCCTGATCCCTGACAGGAAAAATGGCCTGGAAGCCTGGAAGGTGGCTTCATCATCCAGTACCTGAACCCGTAGATAGGCTTCGTCTGAAATGACGGTAGATGATTTTTGCCCTTCCCTGATGTGGATAAGTCCCGTAAAACCAAGATACCTGGTGATGCCTGCTCCGGCCAGGATCAATAGAAATGAGAGGTGAAAAACAAGGATGGTCAGTTTGCTTTTTCTGACGACCCTGTAGATGATCATGCTGCCAAGCAGGTTAATGCTACCCAGCAGGAACAACAATTCAAACCATGTGGCGTTGTAAATATGGGACCTGGCAGTTTCCGGCCCAAAATCATTCTCTACAAAAGTGGCCACCGCAATACTGACGGCCAGGGCCACAAGGATCAGTCCCATGAGGCGAAATGAAAAGAATATATGCAGGATTTTTTTCAAAGATTGTTAATTTTGAGCCCACAAATTTAAGGAGAAAAATATCTTATTCTGTTATATTCACCCAAATTTTTCAGTTTAAATTATTTTGTAACGAATACCTGTATTATTCGTCATATACTTAAAGAGCCATGTATCAATCCGTACATCTACTGTTCAAATATGATACACAAAATAATTAAAGCACAAATGTTAAATCAGGTTAACTATCAAATAATAAGTCTGTTGATCTATTTGGCACTATATATGGAAGTAAAAACTCAAGTCAAAACCTAATAATATCCGGCACTATGGTAATTCCCCTAAAAGCAAACGAAGTTGTCATCAAAGCTGGTGATTCATCATATTTAGACGACTGTGAAAAGATTTGCGGCAAGCTTATCCTGACAAATCAGCGAATATATTTTATTACCTCCAATGGCCATGCAGAAAAATATGACCAGGAGATTCTTCCATCTGATATCAAGGAGGTCATTTTCTTCAATATCAAGAGGTTCCTGCCCAATGGATTAAATGTAGTCCTGAAGAGCGGAGAAGAGAGAAAATTCTCTCTCAAGAAGCGCAATGAGATTGGTGAGATGATCAATAAGATGTATTAAACGCCAAAGAGGTAACCTTCCTTCCTTTTTCTTCGTAAATATCTGCTGTAACAATTTATAGAGCTTAATTTAAGATTTTGGAACCTGCCAATGTTATAGGCATGTTCTATATTGTTATAGTATGAAAAAGATATTCCTGATCATTGCAGCCTTCCTTATGCTGTCAGTCCCCAGCTACAGCCAGATGGGGAAACGGGTAAAGCTCACTGAGTTCCAGTTTGGGATCGGACCTGCCTTCCTTTTTGGGGACGTAGGTGATCTGGGCATTGGGGGCAATGTGGCCATTGGGTTCAGGCGAATGCTGGATGCCCATTTTGCTGTTAAAGCAAATGTTAATGTCGGGTTGATATTTGGTGAAGACAATACCGAGAGGGCAATGAAATATTATTCATTCATGGTGGAACCAACCGGGCAGATAGAGTATTATTTCCTTACAGAGGGAAGGGGGTTTGGCTCAACACGGCATATGAGGTATAAACCGATTATCAGGCCTTATTTCTATGCTGGTGGAGGACCATTGTTCTTTTTTCCCAGCCATTACCATGAAGATGCTGTGGAACTTGATAGTTTCAGTAATTATACACTTATCCTTATTGGTGGTATTGGCCTGAGACACCGGATCAATGCAGATTGGTTCTGGGGTTTCCAGGTAGGCGGCAGGCTTTCTACCAATGATTATCTGGACGGATATTCACCAAAGGCTTCTACCTCAAACGATGCCTATATCATGACCCAATTCTTCCTCTCTTACAGGTTCTGATCTTTGTCATCCCCTACCTTATTTCACCGAAAACTTAAATACAGTCAGTGTAAAGTATTCTTCTCCGGGCCTCAGTACGGTACTGGGAAAGTCTGGCTGGTTGGGAGAATCCGGGTAATGTTGCGTTTCCAGGCACAGCCCGGTCCGGCGTTCATAAGCTGCACCAGATTTACCGACCTGCGAACCATTCAGGAAGTTGCCTATATATAGCTGGACACCGGGTTCCGTCGTGAGTACTTCCATAAACCGGCCTGTTTCCTCACAATAAACTGTAGCACATAGTTCCAGTCCATCTTTTTCCTTGTTGATCACCCAGCAATGGTCATAACCATTTCCTACTACCAGTTGTTCAAAATCTTCGTTTACACGTGAACCAATCTTAGCAGGGCTTGTGAAATCCATAGGTGTGCCTTTCACAGGAGCAATTTCACCTGTAGGAATGGAACGCTCATCGATAGGTATAAAATGGTCTGCCTTCATCATCAGTTCATGGTCCAGTATGTTTCCCTTTCCTTCCCCGAGCAGGTTGAAATAGGTATGCTGGGTGAGATTGATCACGGTCGGGGCATCGGTAACTGCCCTGTAGCCCACTTCCAGTTCATTTTCGTCCGTAAGCACGTATTCGACCATAACATCGAGGGTACCAGGATATCCCATATCCCCATCCGGACTTTTAAGTCCCAGTGTAATGGCATTATCAGAGACGCCAACAACATCCCATACCAGTTCACCAAATCCCTTTTTTCCACCATGGAGCTGGTTGTTATTATTGTCCTCATTGATAGGCAGGTCATAGGTTTTCCCGTCGAGGGAGAATTTCCCCCCGTCTATCCTGTTCCCGAATCTTCCCACTACCGCGCCAAAATTGGGGTCGCCAGCCATTCCGTAAGGCCCCACTTCATTGTATCCCAGTGCAATATCATCCATTATACCATCCCTGTCAGGTGCCAGGATAGCAACGATGACAGCCCCGAAATTGGTGACATATACTTCCATGCCACTGGCGTTGCTGAGCTTATACAGGCCTGTTTCCTTCCCATTTATGGTTTTTTGGAAACCGGCCGGATCGAGGAACATTCCGGCGCTTTCCAATTCGCTGGCCTTGTCTACCAATCCCTGTTTTGTTTTGGATTGTTTACAGGCAACTGAAGAGCATAGCAGCATGACCAAAATTACCCAATTTAATGCTTTCATTGTTTTATTGATTTAGGTTAACAAATTAATGATCTACTCCTTTTTCGCCTGCTTCTATCCTTACGGTAAGGAAATTTTCCCTGGGGGGCAGGGGACAGGTAGCATATGCTGTAAAAGCACAGGGAGGATTAAAAGCCTTGTTAAAATCGATGATTACCAGTCCCCGTTTATCTGGCCTGTCCAGGTACAGAAAACGTCCGCCTCCATATGTCTCCAGGGCACTTGTCCCATCTGCAAAAATGACGAAAAGTTTCTTTCCCGCAGCTACGGGGTAAAATTCTTGTTGTACACCATTGACATTGAAGCGTAGTATACCCGGACACATATTCTTTTCCACCGTACCGATGATGGTTGGAATAAGTAGTTCCCTGGGTTCCTCATATTCTTCGAATGTTGCCTCGATCTTCCAGGCAGGATCGGCAGGGTAACTTTCTATATGTGTCAATTGATTTATGGAAGGATGTTCATAATCACGCAGGCGAATGCCAAACTGATCACCGCGTTCAATGATGAACCATGCAAGGCTGCCTGATTCCAGCAGGGTTGGTTTCCCTGTTTTGTCTGTATCTATTTCGAGTTCCTCAATGGGTTTTCCATCCATAAGGACTCCAGCGCCGGGCTCAGGGATAAAACTGACCTGCCCGTTCCTGAGCATATATTTCCCCATTCGTGGAGGGGCCTTTTCCGGATAAATAATACTGTTGGAAGAGTCAGATCCGATGGTGTTAACCCCTTCCTCCAGCCAGAAAAGCCCGGCAAGATTCAGCCATCCATTTTCTGATTTTAAGCGTCCAAGGCGCTTTTCCTTCCATCTTTTGATTTCTTTAGAATAGGCATCATTCGAACTATCCCCATTCAGGTTACAGGCATTCAGGGTGAGTAAGATCATAAATAGTTGAGAGACAATTCTCATTTTTAGGTGATTCATATAAAATTCCAAATATAGGGAAAAACACGGTTTTGGAGGAGCTTTAATGGTGGTGACTTAAAGGATGGGGCAAATTGATGATTCCTGGTACTACATCATCGGGAATTATTTCTATTTTTAAGGTTTCAATGTAAAATCTGCACTTCTATTAACCAATTGCTAAACCTATGGAAACCTCTTTCAATCTGGGCTGGATAGACTATACCATTATGGTGGTCTATTTTGCATTTGTACTGGGGATAGGATGGACGCTGAAGCGGTACATGAAATCTTCTACAGATTTCCTGGAAGCCGGCCGCTCCATTCCGGCATGGATCACAGGGCTTGCCTTTATTGCCACCAACCTTGGTGCGTTGGAGGTAATCGGGATGGCTGCTTCGGGAGCCAAATACGGGATGGCCACAGTACATTTTTACTGGATAGGCGCCATCCCGGCAATGATCTTCCTGGCCATATTCATGATGCCGTTTTATTATGGTTCAAAGGCAAGGTCGGTCCCGGAATACCTGAAACTGAGGTTTGACGAAAAAACCAGGGGATTCAATGCATTTTCATTTGCCGTTATGACCATTTTTGCCTCGGGCATCTCCATGTATGCCCTGGCATTGCTGATGGAAACCTTGCTTGGATGGGATTTTGATATGAGCCTTCTGATATCTGCTGTGGTTGTACTTGTTTATGTCTATCTGGGTGGACTTACATCTGCTATTTATAATGAGGTTCTGCAGTTTTTCCTGATAGTAGTCGGTTTTACGCCGCTGGTGATATTAGGACTGATTAATATCGGCGGATGGGAAGGGCTTACTGAAACCCTGGGTGATGTGGCCGTCAGGAATGGTTACGAACCGGGCGCCTGGACCAATTCGTGGAAATATATGGGAAGCCCGGACGACAATCCCATGGGCATAGAATGGTTCGGGATCCTAGTGGGCCTTGGATTTGTATTATCCTTCGGTTACTGGTGCACTAATTTCCTGGTAGTCCAGCGTGCCATGGCTGCAGATTCTATGGCTGGTGCCCGTAAAACTCCCCTGATCGGTGCTTTCCCAAAAATGCTTCTTCCGGCCCTGGTGATCATACCTGGTATGATAGCCATTGCCTTGACCGCCATCCCGGAAGCGGGCTTTGAAATCCCGGTGAAAGGCAACAGCTACGATTATGATAAAGTGATCCCGGTTCTGCTCGGGCATTATTTCCCGACGGGTGTATTGGGACTCGGACTCACAGCATTGATGGCATCTTTTATGTCGGGGATGGCCGGGAATGTAACTGCGTTTAACACGGTTTGGACCTATGATATCTACCAGAGCTATATCAACAAGCATAAATCAGACAAGCATTACCTGCGGGTAGGCCAGCTGACCACCATTTTTGGCGTGCTTGTAAGTATTGGTGCGGCTTATATGGCCAGGTCCTTTAATAATGTAATGGATTTCCTGCAGCTCATATTTGCCTTTATCAATGCCCCGCTGTTTGCCACCTTCCTGCTGGGAATGTTCTGGAAGCGGAGCACGGGGCATGGCGCTTTTCTTGGCCTGGTCTCCGGAACACTGGCTGCCTCATTTCATCATGGATTAACGGCTCCGGCCGGTGCGGATACCCTCATCAAGGGGGGCTGGCTGGGTCAAGTGGTACATACCTATCCGAGTGAGATGGCACAGAACTTCTGGACAGCCATCTATGCATTTACAGCTGCCTTTGTCATAACGGTAATCATCTCCCTGATGACCAAAAAGATAAAGACAGATGAAGAGTTGAAGGGACTTGTATACTCCCTTACTCCGAGGATAGTGGAAGAGGGTGTTGTTTGGTACAAGCGTCCTGCTCCCCTGGCTATAATAGTTGGTATAATAGCCATCATTTTAAGTTTATTATTCTGGTAAAATATTAAGATATGGGATTAGACATAAAAGTTCCGATTGGTTTGATGTTCATCATCCTGGGTCTGTTGTTAACCATTTTTGGACTGGCCACAGCCGGTAATACAGAAATGTATGAGCGGTCCCTCGACATCAACATCAACCTGTGGACAGGTGCAGCCATGCTGGTTATAGGCATCATTATGCTGGCTTCTTCAAAGTTGAAACCTGCCAAGGATAAGTAGGTATCACCCAGCCTGGAGATCTTCTTTTATGGATGAGCATTTCAGATGCAATATGACAAATTTGTGTTGTTTTAAGTGTGTGGCTAACATTTAAAATTCATATATTTATCTTTCATTACTAACCAACACTGACACAAAGGTATGACCACTAACCAGATGGGGCAGACCGAAAAGAAGTATTATACACAGTTTGCCAAGATCCATGTTGCAGTAGATTGTATCATTTTTGGCTTTTTGGAGAATCAGCTTAAAATCTTACTGCTTAAAAGAAATTTTGAACCAGGCATGGGCAAATTGTCGCTGATCGGCGGATTTGTAAAGGAGGAAGAAAGTCTTGATGATGCAGCCGCACGCATCCTTTATGACCTTACAGGGCTTAAAAATGTTTTCCTTGAGCAATTATATAGCCATGGTAAGATTGATCGTGACCCGGGTGAACGGGTTATCTCCGTTTCCTATTATGCGCTTCTCAAGGTGCAGGACCTGGATCATGACCATGTCAAGAAACACGGGGCGAGATGGTGTAATATTGGTGAATGCCAGGAACTGATTTTCGACCATAATGAAATGGTGGTGGGTGCATTGCACAGGTTACGCCGCATGACAAAAAGCCAGCCGATCGGATTTGAATTGTTACCCAGAAAGTTTACGATTCCCCAACTGCAAATGCTTTATGAGGCCATCTACCAGAAAACATTCGACAACCGTAATTTCAGGAAGAAGTTACTGGCCATGGATGTTTTGGAAAAACTCGAGACAAAAGATAAGTCCAGTTCCAAAAAGGGGGCCTTCTTATACAGGTTCGATAAGAAAAGATATAACAAGTTACATCAGGATGGATTTCTGTTTGACCTGTGAGGATTGAAAATATCCGGCAATTTGTTTCCGGATCATATGTCGAATTATTAATAAAATATGATGCTGGAAGAACTGAAAGAGTCGGTATGCAGGGCAAACCTGGACCTGGTCCGTCATGGCCTGGTGATCTTTACCTGGGGGAATGTAAGTGGGATAGATCGTGACAGGGGACTGGTGGTTATAAAACCTAGTGGTGTTTCTTATGACGATATGAAGCCCGGTGATATGGTCGTGATGGATCTTCATGGCAACAGGGTAGAAGGTAGAATGAAACCATCTTCCGATACACCAACACATATTTTCCTTTACCTGCACTTCCCTGACATTGGTGGAGTGGTCCATACACACAGTTCATGGGCTACAAGCTGGGCCCAGGCCCGGCGGTCCATTCCGGCATACGGGACCACACATGCGGATTACTTTTACGGCGAGATCCCCTGTACACGCCCCTTAACCGAAGAAGAAGTGGAGGACCAGTACGAGTTAAATACGGGTGCGGTCATTGTAGAAGCTTTTAAGGACCTTGACCCGATGGCTGTGCCCGGTGTACTGGTCAGCCAGCACGGACCTTTTTCATGGGGGAAGGATGAACACGATGCGGTGCATAACGCCAGGGTGATTGATGAGGTGGCGAAAATGGCCTGTTATACTGAGTCACTCGGAAATACTACCCCTGTTGACGCTTACCTGCTCAACAAGCATTACATAAGGAAACACGGGAAGGATGCTTATTACGGGCAGGATTAATCTTTCAGTATAAATATTTGCACAAAAAAATGGAAAATGAGAAATATGTAATCGGGCTGGATTACGGGACAGATTCGGTCCGGGCGGTGATCGTGAATACTTCTAACGGTGTTGAAGTAGCAAGTGACGTGCACTACTATGCCCGGTGGGCTGAGGGAAAATACTGCGATCCAACAGCAAACCGGTTCCGGCAGCATCCACTCGATTACCTGGAAGGTTTTGAAAATACCATTAAGAAATGTATAAGTGTTGTATCACCTGATGTCCGGCAAAACATCAGGGGGATTTCTGTAGATACGACGGGATCTACACCTGTAGCTGTAAACAAAGAGGGCATGCCCCTTTCCCTGACACCAGGATTTGAAGAAAATCCCAATGCCATGTTTGTCCTGTGGAAAGATCATACGGCCGTTGAAGAAGCAGCAGAGATCAATGAGGTCTCCCGTACCTGGGGAGGGACTGATTATACCAAATTCGAGGGAGGAGTGTATTCATCTGAATGGTTCTGGGCAAAGATCCTCCATGTAATTCGCGAAGAAAAGAAGGTCAGTGAATCTGCTTATTCATGGGTTGAACATTGCGACTGGATCCCTGCCATCCTGACCGGCAATACAGATCCACTTAGCCTGAAACGCAGCCGTTGTGCCGCAGGACATAAGGCCATGTGGCACGAAGATTTCGGTGGACTCCCGGCGGAAGAATTCCTGGCCAGGCTTGATCCGCTGCTGGCCGGCTTACGGGGCAGGCTCTTCAACGAAACATACACTTCGGATGTGCCTGCGGGAATCCTGACAGAAGCCTGGGCTGAAAGGCTTGGCCTCTCTGGTGGAGTAGTGGTTGGAGTTGGCGCTTTTGATGCCCATATGGGAGCTGTTGGGGGAGAGATAGAACCTTTCCACCTGAGCAAGGTGATGGGTACATCCACCTGTGATATGCTGGTAGCTCCTTTTGATGAGGTGGGAGATACCCTTGTGAGTGGTATCTGCGGACAGGTGGACGGGTCCATTACACCGGGGATGCTGGGACTGGAAGCCGGACAATCGGCGTTCGGAGATGTTTATGCTTGGTTTAAGAATGTGATCTCATGGCCTATTGACAACATCCTGGCCAATGCAGAATCCATTGATGAAGTGACCCGGAATAAACTCCTTGAGGAAGTATCCGAGAGAATCATTCCGGAACTGACAGCCGCTGCTGAAAAGATCGACATTGGGGAGTCCGGTATTGTGGCGTTGGACTGGATGAATGGAAGACGTACTCCTGATGCTAACCAGTCACTGAAGGGGGCTGTAATGGGGCTTAGCCTGGGGAGCGATGCACCCAGGATCTTCAGGGCGCTGGTGGAAGCCACTGTTTTCGGTTCAAAGAAGATTGCTGACCGTTTCCTGAGCGAAGGTATCAGGATAGAAGGTGTAATTGCCCTGGGAGGTGTTGCGAAAAAGTCACCCTTTGTGATGCAGGTGATGGCTGATGTACTGGACATGTCGATAAAGGTGGCCAGGTCTGAACAGACAGTAGCCCTTGGAGCATCTATGTTTGCAGCTGTGGTAGCGGGGATCTATGAAAACATTGAAGCTGCACAAAGGAATATGGGAGCTGGTTTTGACGCGGTCTACGAGCCTATACCTGATAATGTAAAAAAATACAAGTCCCTTTATGAAGCCTATGGACAGATAGGTGAATTTGTAGAGGGTAATATCTCTGCAACTTGACCCGAATACCTTATATAATCCTGATTTTCCTGTTAGCTACAATTTCTTCTTTATCCAACTATGCGGCTGATTCCATCCCTCCTGTGATCATTCAAAGATTGCAGGGCGAGATTGTATTTGACGGCATCCCAAATGAACCGGCCTGGCAACAAACGGAATCGTTTCCGTTTATCACTCACAGTCCTGTATTTGGGAAAGATCCGGAAGAAAGGACAGAGGTGCGTATAATGTATGATGAAGATTTTGTTTATGTAGGCGGATGGTTATACACCGGAGATCCTTCAAAAATATTATCAACCTCAAAAATGCGTGATGAATTGAAAGGAGACTGTGATTGGCTTGGGGTGACCTTGGATTCCTATAATGATAATACAAATGGGATGAGTTTCTGGACCACTCCTGCCGGATTACGTACAGACATGGAGGTGTTTAATGATGCCACCGGATCTATCAGGTATGAACCTTTAAATATCAGCTGGAATACTCATTGGGATGTAAAAACCCATGTCAATGAGGAAGGGTGGTTTGTGGAGATGTTGATACCTGCTTCCAGCCTGCGTTTCCAGGAGAAGGAGGGAAAGGTAACCATGGGACTGATACTGCTTCGCTGGATTCCCCAGCATAACAGCATCTATATTTATCCAGATATACCTAATGAATACGGACAGTACAGTGCATGGAAAGTGTCCCTGGCCCAGGATGTTGTTTTCCACGGACTGGAGTCCCGCAAACCATTTTATATAACTCCCTATGCACTTGCTGGTTTCTCACAGATTAATGAGTTGAATGAAGCTGAAACGGACTATGAATTCAGCAGGGATAAAAAGCTAAATGCCGGACTCGACCTGAAATATGGTATTACCAGTAACCTGACGCTGGATGTAACGCTGAATACAGATTTTGCACAGGTAGAGGCGGATGATGAGAAAATAAATCTCACGCGATTTGACCTGTTTTTCGAGGAGAAACGGCAGTTTTTCCTGGAAAGGGCAAGCATTTTTGATTTCAATACGGGCGGTCCAAATACCATGTTTTACAGCCGCCGTATTGGCCTGGATGAAGATTTCAATTTAGTACCTATAATAGGCGGAGCCAGGCTGATAGGAAGAAAAAACGGATGGGACCTGGGATTCATGAATATGCAGACAGCCAGGTCAGACAGCCTGCCTTCGGAAAATTTCGGTGTGCTCAGGTTAAAAAAAGTGGTATTAAACCAGGATTCTTATGTAGGCGGGATCTATACTTCAAGGTTGGGTCTTGATGGGAGTTTCAACCAGGCATATGGACTGGATGCCCTTGTCAGGGTTACCGGGGATGAATATCTGAAAATTGTATGGGGTCAAACATTCGAGAATGATTTCGCCAATAAACCTTTGTCCTTTGACAATGCCCGGTACATAATGAACTGGGAGCGCAGGCGGGAAGTTGGTTTCCATTATCGTCTTTTCACGGCGGGTACGGGTCCTGATTATAATCCCGGAATTGGATTCCAGCACAGGGTTGATTATCATATGTATGGGGGGAGACTTAATTACACCTGGATGGCGCCCGAAAAATCACGCCTGGTGCGTCATGGGCCTGAGGTATGGGTACGTGACTATTTTAGCCAGACCCGTGGTATCCGTGAATCCACCACGTTTGACATGCAGTATACGTTTGAGTTTAAAAGCCTCTGGCAGGGAAGGATTGGCGTGGAATGGAACTATGAAAACCTGTTTGAATTATTTGAGATTTCCGATGATGTGAATATTCCCATTGGAACATATACCTTTCCCCAGGCAACAGGAATCCTTATGACCCCTATGACAAAGCCTGTCTGGATGATGTTACAGTTTGAAGGAGGGAATTACTATGACGGTAAAGTGCTCTCTGTTACAGCCATGCCCAACTGGAGCATTTCTTCTTCTTTTGTTTTGACCGGGGCGTATATTTACAGCAATGTTGATTTCACTACACGGGAACAGCACTTCATTTCACATATTGGCAGGATCAAAGCCATGCTCATGTTCAGTACCAAATTATCTATCAGCGCCTTTATTCAGTATAACAGTGAAAACCATCTCGTTAGTTCAAATATCCGTTTCAGGTACAATCCCAGGGAAGGGAATGACCTGTGGATTGTCTATAATGAAGGAACAAATACCGACCTGACCAGGGAGATCCCCAATCCACCGCAGCTGGCAGGCCGGACTGTAATGTTAAAATACACATATACCTTCCGATTATAGCACAAAAAAATGTAAATTGTATTACCATTTTGTGCAGGACATGATTTTTGATGAATACTCTTATTTGTCTCCAGGGGATTCATTTCCCGGAGTCGAAATTGAATCGGTCGAAGGCGATGACATCATCACCTGGGGATCCGAGAGGATCATCCTTTTGAATTTTTTTATCGTCCCCTGCAAACATTGCAAGAAGATGCTTGAATATATCCAGGAACATATCTGGCCCGAATTTCAGAATTCGGGTGGGCATTTCATTTCGATTGGCAGGGAGCACAGTAAAAATGAAGTAAAGGAATTCAGGGATCAGGGAAATTACCTGGTCCCCTTTGCTGCTGATCCTGACCGAACTATCTACGACCAGTTCGCACAGAAAAAGGTCCCCCGAAACTACCTTTTCGATAGCAAGGGTCAACTCGTTTACCAGACCCGTGGTTTTGACCTCGACCAATTATCTACCCTTGGTAAGATACTCAAGGATCTCAGATCCTGACAATTTTTCTTTTACTATCCCTTTATGGTCTTCGAAATAGGTAGTTTTTCCTATTTTTATGAATTAAAGCCATCATAATGTTTCAAAAGAACAAGTCATTCAGTGTTTTATATGGAATACAGCGAACCCTTCTCGCTGTATTTTACCTGGCGACTGTGTTGTCACTTTTTTGGATTATATTTTATTTTCTGGATGAAATTCTTGGTTTCCAGGGCGTTACAATAATACTAG
>CAZXOJ010000038.1:0-22270 GCA_964642325.1 uncultured Bacteroides sp.
ATCTCCATATAAGATTGTCTGTGAAAAGCTCTGGTCGTAGTTTTGCACTTTTTTCCCCTCGCCTATTACAGGTGGAAGTGTTACGTCCCTTATCTCAATCCCCAGTTCTGAAATTCTGTTATTTTCCCGGGCATATTGATCGAAAATAAATGACTCAGGGATAATAACCATGGTACCACCTTTGATAGTGTAATCCATTATAGCTGTAACCACCTCAGGTCTGATGTATTTCGCAGCCGGGATAATGAGGAGTTTGAATTTTGCAAGCTTTCCTGCCATGACCTGGTTTTCACTCACAAATCCAATCCTGCAGCCTAGGAAACGGGATCCTTCCCAAACTGAACGGACCGCATCGAGATAAGGAGTATGGTCTGCCTGAACCATGGTTGGGGGTACCTGCAGGATACTTGTTTTGGAATAGAGGATGGCCACTTCCGGTTCAGGTTCCGTAAACGCTGCAATCTCTGGAGCCAGCCTTCTCACATCGAGGCCCAATCGCAAAACCTCGTCTATGTCTGACAATGATATGGTTTTACTATGAGGCAGGGATGACTGGTTCATCTGCAGGTATTCCCGGCTGGGAGCGCTTGCCCACCACCACTTTGAAATGGCGGACTTGCCATGCAGGAATTGAAGCAATATTCCGTGTGATCCACCGCCCATCTCAGGTTCTACCATGACCATTTTCTTATCACTAAGGCTGGATAGCAGATCTGAGAAAATGGTTGAGCTTCCGGATTCATTCAGGATAACATCATCCACTTCATTGATGATCATTTCCTCGTCAATGCCTGTAACACTGTTGGATGAACTCAGCATGGATGAAGTACCACCGGCGCATATCGGTGTATTTGGGCTGAATTTACGCATCTCCATTTTAATCCAGCTCAGGTAATCTGTAAAACGCCTGTTGTTGAAACAGGCCCAGTCGTACCATGCCGCGCGATTTACATCATCTACAGGGCGTGCATTATGCGTGGCAGGTGCATGTATTTGAGCAAAGGATTGATATTGCGTACCCCAGATCTGGTTGAGCACTGAGATGTTTTTATGTTTTGATTTAAGCCAGTCGCGGAACATCTGCTGACTTTTTTCACAGTAACAGATGTATTGCAATTCATAAGCCATGATGTTGTACAGAAGGTTAGGGTTTTCCTCCCATTCATGGTAATGCATTTCTAGGTACTCCAGAATGGCCTCGCGGATATGAGGACTTTCCAGGCAGATCACAACATCCTCTTTTTTACCTCCCATGGCCCACCTGTCCTTGATGAGATGGCCACACCAGCCGTCCCATCCTACCCGGTGAGTGCCGGGGTGCTTATGGAAGGCTTCATACACTGGGGATTGCTCAATATTATATCTGGATCCCCCTCCAACAGTGTAGCTCTCAAGGCGGTGGTTGAAAGGAGCAAAATAATCCATCAGGGGCCCTTGGTTAATCTGGAGCATGGAAAAAATAAGAACCGGATTCCCTTGTTTATCCCGGTAAAAACCATCCACTGGTTTTAACTCGCTCAATGGAGGATATGGAGGAACGTAAAATACCTGGGAGGTAGTTTCATTCTCGGGAGCAAGAACGGGAACTTTGCTCTTCTGCGTGGATAAAATAATTTCAATCTCCTTGCTTGCTTCTGAGCAGGAAGAAATGATATAATCCAGCATCTTTGTTTCCTCTACTTCGTTCTGGAACCAAACCAGTTTATTCCTGATGCCGAGACCGATATCGGCAGTAATCAATGGGATACGCTGGTACAGGGTTTGATAACCCTGCAAGTCGGCAATATTGACTTCTTTTTCAAGCTTTTCTGCGGCTGTTTTTGCGGCTGACCTTAATTGTACTATTTCAGGACTAGGTCTTATGGCTTCCTCCGGTCCGACGAGCATGGGGTAAACATATCGATCATCGATTACAATGCGGCAATCGCGAGGATCAATACGGGATGCTGTTTTTGAATTTTCTTCACCCTTCACCAGTCGTATGTTATCCAGGTAAAGTGAATGGTCAATAGAGCCGAAGGAAAGGCGGAATTTACGGATCTTGTCCAGAGACAGCGGACGATCGCCCTCTGAAACCATGGCATTTTGAAGTAGAAACTCAAAATGGTTCCACCCGGTATTCAGGAAAACTTTTTGCCAGTTATAACTCTGTCCGTGAAATTCGGCCTGTTCATCCGTGCCCAGTTCATCACAAATTTCAATATAACCATAGTAAAGTTGAGGGGATGGATTGTAGATGTCGAATTTAAGATAGTCGTACTTACTCCAATCTTTTATCAGTTCCTCACTCTCCAGCCACAGTGGTTGTTTTTCAGGAGAGTATAATTCGAGACCCCTTTTGCCGTGTGCAGGAAATTCTTTGGACGTCGAGACCGTTCCCTTCCAGATCGCAGAGATTGAAGAGTCTTCAAAATCATCAAGAACGATTACATCTGTTGATGTATCATTACTGGTGCAGGATGCAAGAATAAAGGGTAAGAATATGCTGAATATATGGCAGAATTTCATAACGGTGGACTAATTATTCTATTCCATGGTTCTATTTAAATGGGGAGGCCAGGTAATCTTCGATATCCAGCCAGTGATCGAGCATAATTTTCCTTTTCTGTTTGAGGTTCTCAATCAGGTCGGGACCCAGCAGGAAAGTATCTTCAAGGTTCTGGTCTTCAGCATGGTTAATCAGATCCATTCCCCCGTTTTCCAGCAGGGCTATCAGTTCATTTGTATTATCCAGCTCATCACGCATAATCTTATTGAAATCAAGAAGATCCTGATCTCCTGTCCAGGTAGGGACCTTATTCGGTCTATGCACCGGTCCCGCAAGAACTTCCTGGTTTCTGTTCCGGATGATCTGTGCGTCGTTAAAATTACCACAACTCCTGACAACACTGCTATAAATACGTAATGACATGGCCATATTGTCCAGGAACTCCTGTTCTGGTGCATGCGTGATTTTCTCCATGGAGGTATATGCCCTTCTTAAACCGGAAAGGAAATTGCCCGCCGAACTTTTAGGTATGGCATTGTGCCCTCCACCATGAATATCCATATAGTCATTGCGGGCTTCATCCAGGGATACATTAAAAACATGAGGGAGGAAATATGCTTCTTCCTGGGGACCGAGCCTCTCGGGGACAATAACCAGCGGGCGGGTAATATGCCTTGTTGAGACTCCCCAGTATAATGTACTTAATCCACCTATCGTGGCCTGTTTGTTTTTCATTGTTTCATCCAATGCAATAAATGCATTGAACAGGAGGTCTG
Source organism: uncultured Bacteroides sp. (assembly GCA_964642325.1). GTDB lineage: Bacteria > Bacteroidota > Bacteroidia > Bacteroidales > SM23-62 > SM23-62. Next base: position 3,265 of record CAZXOJ010000038.1, read on the forward strand.
CCGATTCTTCTCCGGCCCATTTAACGCAAAGTTCTTGAAGACTTTGCAAGGTGGGGATCAATCCCTCCCCGGCCGGCTCAGCCAGATAGTCTTCGACAATATCAATCACTTTTTCCACAGTCTCCATGCGCTCGGTTCCCCGGTCATAAGCTCCACCAAAACCCAGGTTATATCTTTCTGGGACATTTTCACTGTTTCTGCTGAGTGTTCTGAGTATGCCAAGGGGATTTATGATTCCCTTAACCGGATAAGCCGAACCCACCATACTTCCTATATTTTTCCTGGATGGTAAATTTCCTTTGTCGGTACCCCGGACGTAACAATTTGCAGGTAATTTACTTACAATGTCATCAATCTCGCTGTCAGTGAACATACCCCACATAAAAATGTCGATCTCATGTCCGGTTTGTCCGGCAGCTTTTTTAAATATATTAACCAGTTTTAATACACTTTCACTTACGTTAAGGTTGCTGCATTTGGTTGGGCCATTCGGACCGCTGTATAGCCAGTCTGCCCAGCAAAATCCCGAACCGGCATCGTTCATGTTAAAATGAACTGTATGGATCTCGGGTACATTTTCAAACAATGTATTTGCCATATTCTGATACATTTCCTCCGTTTCTTCCTCGTGAATGCAGGGCGCAAATTCTTTTTGCAGACCGCGCCTGGGATGATCAACCCTGGGACCGCGAAGATGTGGGTAAGATTCAAAGAAGGCTTCCGTCAGAAAATGAGGTTCATTGCTCCTGTATCCAGCACTGAGGCCTAAATCCCTGATTGTTTTTACTTTGCCTAACAAGAGTTGACGATTTTTAACAACCAGACTTTCAGGAATAAATGGAGCCATCTTCTCATCAGGAAAAAACTTCGACAGACTTCGGTCGTAAGCTGCATATTCATGCCATGGGCTTCCACCCTCCGGCATTTCAAAATCAGCTTTTTCTGCTGTTGAATTGATATTCATATCAATTCTGCCAAAGGGTTTTAAACGGGCGATCTGCTCGGAAAAATCCGTGAACGTTTCAATATCATGGAATGAGGAGTGAACAACAAATATGGCATCCTTTTGTTCCTGGCCATTGGCTGAACCAGATAATAGGAAAAGTAACGAAACAAAAATGAAAAATTTATTTAAACCCGACATGATGATTACATTTTCTTATGTTCTGTAAAGATATTAATGTTTCAAACATGAAATCATATTCAATAATTTGTTAAATTCAGATCAAAATTTTAACATATGAAAACAAATCGCAGAGATTTCATCAGGCTTGCTGGTATAGCCGGAGTTGGACTGGCTGGTACCAATTTAATCAAATCATGCAGCTCCGAAACGGTAGAGACAAGGGCTGGTCAACAATTTAACATGTGTGGTTATGCCGCCCCTAAACTTGAGACGGTCAGGATAGGATTTATCGGGTTGGGAAACAGGGGTCCCGGGGCAGTGGGACGGATGAGCCATATCGACGGTGTGGAGATAAAAGCCCTTTGTGATCTTCGTCCGGATAGGATAGATGTGGCCAAAGAGCGTATTTCGAATACCGCTCATGATCCTGTCACATACTCCGGAAATGAAGAAGTATGGAAGGAGCTATGCGAAAGGGATGATATTGACCTGGTATATATCTGCACACCCTGGCATCTGCATACTCCAATGGCCGTGTATGCCATGAAACAGGGAAAACATGTGTGTACAGAGGTGCCCGCAGCTGTGACCATTGATGAATGCTGGGAACTTGTGGAGACATCTGAGAGCACAAAAAAACATTGTATGATGCTCGAGAACTGTTGTTATGATTTTTTCGAATTACTTACCCTGAATATGGCCAGGCAGGGTTTCTTCGGAGATATCATCCATTGTGAAGGAGCCTATATCCATGATCTTCGTGAACTCAACTTCTCCAAGGGGGGATATCAGGATATGTGGAGGCTGAAGGCAAACCAGCGAAAAGGAAATCTCTACCCTACCCATGGACTCGGTCCCATAGCACAGATCATGGATATTAACCGTGGAGACAGGATGGACTATTTGGTATCCACCTCTTCGAATGACTTTATGATGCATAAAATCGCTGAAGAACTGGCTGCCTCTGATGATTTCTATACTCCTTTCGCCGAAGAAACCTACCGGGGTAATATGAATACATCGACCATCCGTACCATCAACGGTGGCACGATGATGATACAACATGACGTAACCTCACCTCGTCCATATTCAAGGATACACCTGGTGAGCGGCACGGAAGGCTTTGCCAGGAAGTATCCGGGTCCGACCCGTATTTCTCAGGGACATGGATGGTTTTCTGATGAGGAAATCAAAGCCCTTGAAGAAGAATATAAGCCCAAAATAGTCGACAGGGTCGGGGAACTGGCCAAGGAGGTTGGCGGCCATGGGGGAATGGATTTTATAATGGACTGGCGTACCATTGACTGCCTCCGGAATGGCCTGGCACTTGATCAGGATGTTTATGATGCAGCAACGTGGAGTTGCATTACACCATTGAGTGAATGGTCAGTTCAAAACCGTTCGAATTCCATAGATGTGCCTGATTTCACTCATGGTTCATGGGAGAAAAACCAGCCGGTTGATATATCCCTCGAGCAGGGAGGTAATACGAAGGTCCTTTTATAATTGCAATTAAATATATTCTTCATGAAAATTCATAAGCAACGTTTAATCCTGGGATTGTTATTTATTATTATGACCTCTATGGGCCTGGTGGGACAGGATTATGATATACAGGTCATCAGGGAATTTAATGTTGGGTCGAAGGTGGGCTCACTCCGGGCAGTCCCGGTACAACTCCCGGCAAATAACAAAGGCATACTCCTGGTATATTCTGCTGATAAGGATATCGATCCATGGATAGAAATGTTCTATTCCCCGACAGACCACTTGAAGTTTGTTATGTACGACATGGAGGGAAAGGAGATCTGGCGTAAGGAGCTGGACGATTTAACCTTGAACGGGATATGGTTTACACCGGTTTTGCCGTTTGACCTGGATGGGGATGGAGCTGACGAGATTTGGTTTGTCCGTAACACCGACAAAGACCACCCCCTGGGTTACAACCATTACAAACTGGAATCCATGGATGCAGCTACCGGTGAAACTACCGGACAATATCCCTGGCCCAGGTCAGTCTCAGGTGAGTCACTCAGTGCCACCTTCAGGAATTTTATCATGGGGGGATATGTTAAAGGGGAGCCCGTACTGCTAACGGGACAGGGCACTTATGGGACGATGGGTGTCCAGGCCTGGAATCCAGGTTTGGAAAAGCGTTGGGAGCTTGAAATCAGCAAAGAAGAACCTGGGGCCAGGGGAAGCCATATGTGTCCCATAGTTGACATCGACATGGATGGAACTGATGAACTTATGTGGGGTGAAAGATGCATTAACCTGGACAATGGTAAGTATGTTTTCATCGCTGACAAGCACAAGTACAAGGGCCATTCCGACGTAGTCCAGCCCGTCTGGAATTACAAGGAAAAGAAATGGTATATCTATACCTGCCGTGAAAGCGGGGAAGACGGATCCATAAAGCCCAGGGTAGTTACCTTTGATGATAAGGGAGAGAGGGTCTGGTCTGACCTGGAAAAAGGCCATATGGACCTGGGTTGGACTGCCCAGGTGGAAGATGAGAGAGGTTCCCTGGCATACACCATCTCCCGGGGAGGAAAGACTGCCGGTCCAGAGGGATTTTACCGGTTGAATGTGGTGGAATATGGATATGAGACTTTCACAGGTGAACCTGTCGAACTGCCTTTTCCATCCTACCTCACCATTCCAGTAGATCTTGATGGAGACGGATACCATGAATTCGCCCGCGCCGCCGGGGAACAGGCTGACCGGAAAATTTATGATATCCAGGGGAAGATCATTGGGGACATAGGAGAAACAGGCTACCTGGCCATGGCATCACATTTCATGGACCTTCCCGGCGAACAGTTATTATGTTACTACCCTGATGGAACGGTGAAGATCTGGGCAGATAAAAATGCAGCAGACAGTCCCCGTGCAAAATCAAGGTATGATCACCCCTTTTACAGGGTCAATATGATCCTCTCGGCTACGGGTTATAATCTCATAGTCCTGGGAGGGATATAAGTTTATTTCCTCAGCATGGGAAATAATTTCCGGATTTCTTCATCGTTGGGCATCCGGCCGTATTCGCTTATTTCGAAAGCTTCAGCAACCGTAACCTTTTTGCCTTTTTCTTCGCCGTACCATTTTATCAGGGCCGTCCGGATTCCTGGTGTAATTTCTCTTTTCCACTGTTTACCCAGCCATTCAAGTTTTGCCTTTTCATCCGTGGGTACTTCATCCAGTCTTCCAGCCAGCCATGGCAGCCATTCGAAAAACTGTGATTCATGTGCAGACACTCCGTAGATCTTTTGCTCGTATACATCTGATATATCAACGGCAATATCCGGGCGAAAGGGATATGGCTTTTGAAACCTGTCCTGTGTAAAAAGAAAGACAGGGTTTTTCTTGAGCGGTGGTGTATCAGGTGCGATGTTGGGGACGATGACCAGGAATGCTGCATCCTGGATAAGTATGGCAGTATTCCTGTGATCCGGGTGGTAATCATTGGACCTGTGACTGATGACCACATCAGCGTTCCATTCACGGATCAGGCGGATAATATCCAGACGTACATTCAAATCAGGCATCACCTCTCCATCATGGTTATCCATTACATGGTAACTTACGCCGTATCTTTTCCCTGCCTCTATCGCTTCATTTCTACGTCTTTTAGCAAGTGCACCCCCTCCTTCGGCATAGTGACCCGCATCACCATTTGTGACCGAGACAAATAAAACCTTATGCCCCAGTTTGGCAAATTTAATGGCAGTCCCGCCGGTGGTCACATCCGCATCATCCGGATGGGCACCGATAACGACAATATTCAGTACATCATCCTGGGAAAAGAGGGAAAATGAAAAGACAAATAAAGACAGAAATAAAAGGATGTTTTTCATGATTATAATAATTTGGTGTATGCGTTAAATATAGGAAAATAACTGGTCGAGATCTAACAGCCTCTTCATAGGCTTTTCACTAACACATTTGAGGTAATCCAAGGATCAATTTGGTCCAGGTCATCATGCAAATGATATATAAGTGTACCTTACTGTATCAAGATTATTGATGAAAGATTGTAAATTTCGTTCAAATTAGTAGTGATGGCTAAGTATTCAATAATCCCAATTATTTATTTATTACCTGTTTTTTTTCTTTCCTGTCAACAGCAGGAAACAAAAGAGACGGACCGGCCGAATATCATTTTTCTGCTGACCGATGACCAGCGGGATAATACGCTTGGTATTATGGGGCATCCCTGGGTGAAAACACCAAACCTCGACCTGCTGGTTAAAGAGGGCATCAGGTTCTCAAATACCTACATCGCTGAACCAACCTGTTCACCAAGCCGTGTGGCCATATTAACCGGGATGCATGAACGGAAAAATGGCATTGGATTTACTTCTTCTTATCAGTTAACTGAAGGGCAATGGGAGAAGACCTATCCTGCTCTGTTGCGCAGTGCTGGTTATTACACAGGGTTTATCGGGAAATTCGGAGTGGAGTATTATGAGTTCCGTGGCAGGGCATCGGAAAAATTCGATTTCTGGAGGGGACATGACGGCTGGACGAAATTTTTTCCAAAAGAATTCGAGGCAGAGAGTTGTATTCCCTACCATGATGCCAAAGAAGAAATCATTACGCCGATTATGGGAGAAAGCATTAATATGTTTTTCAATAGTCTACCTGCCAACAAACCTTTTTGCCTGTCAGTCAGTTTAAATATTCCTCACGGCAGCCAGACAACAAGTATGCATACCGAATGTGAGGACTGGCATTCAATGAGGACAGCAGCAAACGAAAATCCAAAATTGAAAGGGCATCCAATCTATGATAGCTTATACAGGAATACCTCCTTTAACATTCCCGAAGAATGCGCACTTGACCCCTATAGATTTATCCCTCAAGAGCTTATGGATCAAAATGCCGGAAGGTCGACCACCTATGATTATAATTACAACCCGGTATCCTGCAGGGAGCACCACATCCGTTACTACCAGACCATAACAGGGTTGGACAGGGTGATAGGTGAGTTGATGGAAAGCCTGGAAGACAGGGAATTGAAAAAAAATACGGTCATCATTTTTGCCAGTGATCATGGTTTGCTGATGGGGGAATACGGCATGGGTGGTAAGGCCCTGTTATACGATCTGACTTCAAAAATACCCTGCTTTATTGTTGATCCGGCTTTACCTGATCATATGAGAGGCAAAACTTTTGACCAGCTGGTTTCCAGTCTTGATATACCGCCGACCATTCTGGATTATGCAGGAATTGAGATCCCGGTACATATGGAAGGAAAAAGCCTCATTCCCCTGATGACAAACAATAAACTACCCTGGCGGGAAGAGATATTCCTTGAAAACCTTTATACAGGACGTGATAATCCGTTCTGCGAGGGCATCCGGCAGGGTGATTGGAAATACATACGGATGTATGACGGTAAGGTGGATTACCTGGAAGAAGATGTTGATTTCCGGGGCAGTAAACCGGACTTTGAACAACTATTCAACCTGGAAGAGGACCCAGGTGAATATCATAACCTGATCAGTGCATATGAAGGAACGGCATTCCTGGAGGATATCAGGACTAAATGCATGGATTATTCGAATGACCTGAACAGGCAGAGAGAGTCATATAAACAGCGCTTCAAAGTACAATTAAGAGAATAGGAAAATGAAACAGTTATTATTATTGTTGTCAATGATTGGGCTTGCTTTTTCATGTTATGGACAGGGTAAAACAAACATGGCTGAGCGGAATAAATTCTTGCTTTTGGATGAACGTATCATTGAAATGACTGATAATGCGAAATTAGTCGTTGGGACGGTAACAAAACACGCAGCTAATCCATTAATGCAGGAAGATAAACCATGGGAAAAAAGGTTTGATAATTTATATGGGAATGTATTATATGACAAAACTGAAAATATCTTCAGGTTATGGTACAATCCTATTATTGTTGACTCATCAGCTAAAGGTATGACTTATGATCAGCGTCAAAGGAAATACAGTCCTCCCAACAACAGGGAGCTGGCCATTTGTTATGCCACCTCAAAGGATGGTCTTAACTGGGTTAAACCCAATTTGGGATTGGTTGAATATGAAGGAAGCAAGCAAAATAATATTGTTTGGAGAGGTCCACACGGAGCGGGCCTGTTTTTAGATGAAATTGAAAAAGATCCAAGGAGGAAGTTTAAGATGATTTTTCAGGGTTTGGCAGTTAGTTTTTCGGAAGATGGAATTCATTGGAGTGAAGCGATACCCTGCAGTGGAGTAGATGTACCAGGTGACACACATAATAATGCGCTGTGGGCACCCACTTTAAACAAGTATGTTGGAATTACCCGAACCAGGGGTGCCTTTGGGAGGGAGGTTTCCATCATTGAAAGTGACAATTTCATTGATTGGACCAAGGAAGAGTTAGTTTTAAAAGGAGTAGATAGAATTCATCAAACTTACTCCATGCCTGTTTTTTATTATGGGGGAGTTTATATGGGCCTGGTATCAATACATGATCAAAAGAGTGATAGAGTCTGGACAGAATTAGCCTGGAGTCCGGATATAAAAAGCTGGTATCGTATTTCTCCCGGTACGCCTCTAATTCCGAATTCAGAAAAAGTATTGGATTACGATTATGGCTGTGTATATGCCTGTGCCTATCCAATTTTTAAAGGGAAGGGGAAAGAGATATTATTTTATTATGGAGGCAGCGATTGGTTGCATTTCAGTTGGCGCAATGGCTTTCTTTGCCTTGCTACCATGAGACCTGATGGATTTGCCGGTTATGTACAAGTATCCGAAGACAGGCTTGCACATGTGATCACAAAGGCCGTTCCATACAGTAATCAAAAAATTAAAATTACTGCTGATATAGGACAGGGAGGATTTATCAGGGTATATGTCTTAGATTCCAATAACCAATTGATTGCTGAATCAAAAACCATTTCTGAAAACGTTACTGATGAGGAACTTGTACTTAATGGTGAGGTACTTTTGGATGAGGTGAAGTTAAAGTTCGAGTTTAGTAATGCAACGATATACTCCTTTTCTTATAGTGATCTTTGATATTATTTATTGATCACGGGAAGAATAATATGGGAAGGGTAGTCAGGACTATGGTAAATAACCTGCTGGGCCGTTGCAATTGTGGTATCCGTTGCGAAATACTTACCGGTATTCAGATTTCTGTCAAACCTGGGAAAATTACTGCTTGAGACCTCAACCCTGATCTGGTGGCCCTTCATGAAGACATTGGAGGTTGCCCAAAGGTCTATCTGGTATTCATAAATCTTTCCCGGGACGATTTGTGACGGAGGAGCATCCGGGACCCTGTGGTCGGCCCGAATAATTCCTTCACAGATCCTGATTGCCATTCCATCCGGATAGACATCAACAAGTTTGGCCGTAAAATCTGTATTCAGGGCCGAGCTCGATGCATATATGATGGCTTTGACGGGACCGGTGACCTCCAGGTCTTTCTTCAGGGGAGGAGAAGTGTATGTAAGCACATCCTGCCGTTCTTCGACTGATCTCTGGTCATAAGGCCCCATAGTTCCTATCGTGGGTACCGGGTTTTCGGGATGATAGTCGAAGTTATCCTGAGATTCCTTTCTTGGAAGCTTAGTTTCCAAACGACCATCACCTTCAAGTGTATTGGCATTTCCACGGCTTTGGAGATAATAATTCCGATAATCCGTTCTGGCCAGGGGCCATTCATTTTCAAACCGCCACTGGTTTATGCCCATGACAAAGATCTTAACAGGAGGTTCTTCCATGATGCCGTTATCCAATCCCTTTAGCTGGCTATCAAACCAACGGAGCCTGATCTCAGTACCCTTGAATGCGGACTCTTCTCCGAAATCCAGTTCCCCGATTTTTCTTTTTCCCATGCTGTGTATCCATGGACCAATAAGGAGTTTTTGCTTGCTGCTTATCTTTGGGTCTATGCCCGGGGCGGTCATTTGCAAATAGTTATTTATGGTGCCTCCAAGCAGGATATCATACCAACCGCCAACATTGTAAACTGATGTCCTGATTTTGTTGTAGTCACTGATGCTTGTTTTGTTCCAGAAAAGGTCATGTTCAGGGTGTGACAGCCAGTCCCTCAGAAATGAAACCCTCCAGCCCATGGCCCTGTCCTGCTCGATCAGCGGCAGGGTCATTAATACGCTGTCCATCTTAGCTGTAAGTTGGGAGTATTTTAAATTGTAAGGACGTGTCATCTCAATGCTCCAGGGTGTGAACAGGTCAAGCCGGAATGCACCATTCTGGAATACGGCATCATGCAGATTTGAGAACGTTACGGTAGGTACCATGGTTACCAGGTATGGACTTTGGAACTGGGCAGGCATCCACTGTGTAAATCCCACATAGGAACCTCCGAAGGTGCCAATCTTTCCATTGCACCATGCCTGTTCCCCAATCCATTGCTGCGTATCGTATCCATCCAGGGCCTCATCCTGATTAGCATTGAAAATACCTTCTGATTCAGCTCTTCCACGCGTATCCTGGATAACAACAGCATAACCCCGGCTGGCAAAATAATGTGCATCACGGTTTCCTTCTCCTCCATTCCCGTAAGGAGATCTTGCAAGCAATACAGGGAATGTTCCCACTGCATCCGGACGGTAGATATTGGTAGAAATCCTTACTCCATCACGCATGGTCACCTTGACATCCAGCTCTTCCATGACCTGGTAGCTGGCTTGTGATACATTTTGTGCAGGGAGAAAACTTGTGGTCAATAAGGCTATTGTCAATAGTAGGAAAATGGGAATAGTTCTCTTCAGCATGGATGGGGATTTTTTAAATGGTCACTTTTTTCATTTTCTCCAGGAACTCAGGGTCAAAGTCCCCGCCTATGCCGGGAACCTGTGGCAGCTCCCATTTACCTGCTCCCATATATTGTATCCCCCCCGAAACAGGATCTTCAGCATGAGAGAGGGAAGCGTCAATGTCAAACCATACAACATTGTTCTTGGCAGCTACAAAATGAGTCAGGGCCGTGAGCGCATACCTGGTTTCCGACATGCAGCCAACCTGGGTCTTGATCCCCGCTCCCTCCGCAATGGCATTTATTTTAATGGCATTATGTATCCCGCCCGACTTGGCAAATTTAATATTGAAATAATCACAGGCCCCCATGCTGGCCAGACGGAATGCATCCCGGTGATCGAATACTGATTCATCAGCCATTATGGGGATGGGGCTGCTGTCCCTTACCCTTCTCAGACCTGTATTATCCCATTTAGGAATGGGTTCCTCGCAATGATCGATATTAAATTTTTCCAATGCCTTCAGTACTTTGATGGCCGTAACAACATCCCAACCCTGGTTTGCATCAATGCGAAGTGGGATCTCATCACCAATGGCTTCCCGGATGCCACGGATTCTTTCTATGTCTTCTTCTTCAGAGCTGCCCAGCTTTACTTTGATGGTAGGGAATCCTTCATTCTTATATTCGAGTGCCTGTTCAGCCATTCTTTCAGGAGTTCCAAGGTAAACGGTCATATCCGTATAGATTTCCCTGGTATTCCCTCCTCCCAGTAACTGATAAAGTGGAAGACCGGCCTGCTTGGCCAGCAGGTCATAAAGGGCCATGTCAAAAGCGCTCTTGATGGTGTAGTTCCCATCTACTATTCGGTCCATATCCAAAATCCTGTCTTCAATGGCCAGGGGATCCTTCCCTTTTATACCTGCTGCGAGTAACTTCGCTATTTCCATCTCGGACGATTGTGTTTCTCCTACAATATTGATTTCCGGACTTGCTTCCCCGGTTCCGACCAAGCCGTTATCAGCGTAGATTTTGATGGCGACATTTTCCGCAAGATAATGTGTCCCCAGTGATATGGAAATGGGCTCATTTAATGTAATGTTCAACGCTATTACTTCTACTTTCTCAATTTTCAGGTGTTCCATTTTGATATATTTTAAACTCGATTTATAGCGACCTATAATATTGCCTGCAATAATATGCCAACCAGGTAGCCGATGTAATTTCCAATCACATATCCCCAGATACCTAACATTAAGGACGGGAAGATGAGATTTTGCCATTTTTTGGATATGGCTGCGGCAACCCCACTCATTGGACCTCCTGAGGTTACAATGGCGGCCAGGACCAGTTCTTCCAGTTCATACTTGAAAAGTTTGCCCAATCCAAAAGTAAAAATGAAATTAATAAAAAGTATAATGGCGCAAAAAAGGATCATGACGGGGGCTTCTAGGATCACTTTTGCGAAACTTGCCGGAAGGCCGATCATGACAAAAAATATGAATATGAAAAAGGTGCCTAATTCTTCATTGCCCACCAGTTTTTTTGCAGTTTTGGGGAAAACGATAGGGAAAAGAACGGACAGTGTAGTAAGTAACAGGTATTGTTGTCCCAGTACCATCTTAATAATAACAGGCATTTCCGGTCCATTGAAAAACCTGCTTATTTTAACGGAGATCATCGCTATGGCAAAGGCGATGGCCAGTGATTTTCCAATATCCACCAGCCCGATGGGTTTGGGCTTCCAGTAATCGCCCTGTGCAGCGGAATTGTTTGTCCCGGCAACTTGGATCGATTTTTCAGAAATGGGAAAGAAACGCCTTACAAGGTACATGCCTGGCATTGTGATCAGGAAGAGGAAATATATGATCATGACCGATGCGTCAGCTACCAGGGTTGCATTCATCAAGTCTTTGGGCGGATTGAACATGGAAACAACGGATACAAAATTGACCGAGCCTCCAATATAACTGGCGGTCATGGCGGGACCGATCAAATCCAGGTCATCGATCAGGGTATGCAGCAATGCCACGGCCAGGAAACTACCAAAGACAGTTCCCAGTGCACTGATGTGAAAGGCTCCTGCAAATCTCCCCGTCTCTTTGAAGATTACCCGGAAATCTGTTTTTATTAGTAACAGGGGGATCACCAATGGGACTATATATTCCCAGACAATGTCATAGGAGGGTGATTCGAAAGGCATTAATCCTATATTGGATACCAGCATGCCTGCACAGAGAGCTGTTGCAGCACCGGTGAATTGCCTGATAATCTTGAATCTCTGTTCCAGGAACAGGCTCAGCGCAGCCATCCCGACGAGAAATGTCCAGATTACCCAGTGATCATCCGGTGAGATTAAACTATTCATCAACAATTATATATGCCTGGGGGTATTCCCCGAAGAACTCATTGTTAAATTCGATATCTGCTGTAATTATATAGGAGCCGGGCTGGCAATCTTCCTTAACTTTAATCTCTACAGGTATTTCTCCATTTTCTCCTGGCCCTAAGTCATAGTTTATTTCTTTTTGCGGGAAGACGATATCATCGTGGCTTTTCAGCCAGGCTTTGCCTGAAACATGGTGGCTGGCTGTATTTTTGATGCGCAGAACAAGCTGTTTTCTCTCGCCTGTGATCATGGTTTTTTTCACCGGGTAAAAAGTGGTCCAGTATGGATTGAATCCAGTTTCAGCATGACCCGGTGGTAGAAGGGCAAAAATGACATCTGTAGTACTCATAGCCCATTCAATGAATTCCTGGCGGGTATCGGAATGCGTAGCAAAGCCATTGCTGTGGGCCGGCACACATATATATGGATCAGCATCATAAAAAGACCGGGCTGTTTTGATCAATCCTGTCTGCGTTGAAATACCGTTATAACAATGGATGGAGGAACGCATATATCCCTCCCTGTTGCTTGAACTGCCGTCAGCTGTGAAATAGAACTTAATATTGTCAATCCTGGCCGCCAATCCCATTTGTTCTTCCATGTGAACGGGGTTGTGGAATGCCTGGAAAGAGTATCCTCCCCATTCAAATATCTCCCCTTCGGATAAAATACGATCTGCTTTGAATTTTGTGTCTGTCCAGCAGGTGGTTATAAAATTCTCAGGATGTTCCACATGCTCTCTAAGTCCTTCCCATACCCATATTTCCGCTCCTTCTGATGCTTTGAGGGCAGGAATGCCATCAATATGGTCATAATGCCAGTGGCTGGGTATGATAACATCAATTTTTGTGATCCCAAATTTCTGTTTGGCTTCGGCCAAGCGGTCAGCTGTAAAATTCCCACCACAATCAAACAGGAGGACTTCTCCTGATTCCGACATAATCAGCTGCGATGTTGAGCCACAGTCCTGGATGATATGCTCAGATACCTGAACAAAACCGGACCAGTTCCACCGGCCGGCCCTTTGAATATTGAACCTGTTCTGAAATGCCAGGATTCGTGATCTAAGCCTGTTAAGGTCTGCCAGGGGTTCTGTGATCTGGGGACCGTGGGATGGTAGTAATAGCTCAGGATCCAACAGGCAAAGCTTATCAATGGAAATAACAGAAGAATCTATGCCAGGATTCTGCAGGTAGATCCATTGCATGCAAAAAAGATTGTGGATATAACCTCCCTCGATGACCAGGTCCCCGCTAAAACAGATCAGCCTGCCATCTACCTCAACCAGGTATGATACACTGCCTTTGGTATGTCCTGGTGTATCAATGACCCGGATAGTATACTCATTCCATTTGATTTCGTCCCCCTCTGCCAGTGTCCGGTCTACTCCGGGTTTCTGAAAAGGTTCCATCCGCCTTCCAAAATCGGATAATTCATCACCTAACAGGTACCTGTCGGAGATATTAATAGGTGATCCTAAAACAGCTGGTTGCAGGTAATCAACATCCGATTTGCCAATCGCTATTTTTGTACCGGCATTTTTCAGACCTGCACTACCCAGGCACTGGTCCCTGTGATAATGTGTTTGCAATATCCAGTCAATTTCTTCCACTCCCACACTTTTGAGTGCCCCGGCCAACCTGTCAGAACCAGCATCTATCAGGATGCCTGAATTCCCTGATTTCAACAAATAGACATTGCAAGCATCCTGCAACCTGTAAATGTTAGTCTGTATTAATTCAAAAGCTGGATTGTCTTCAGCATAAGAATAAACAAATAAGAAGATCAGGGTTAGTAGTGCATATGGTTTTTTCATCATTCACTATCAATAAGAACCCTGTGTTCGGGTCCGGAGACACCGGAGAGGTTTACAGCCCGGAATGTCAGCTCATATTTTTTCTTTTTCAGTTCAAGACTGAAATTTTCTCCCGTTTTTGACCAGTCCCCCGAAAACTCCCTCACCTGGTACTCTTTCAGGTTGGGGGTGTCAGATGTCAGTTGTATGCTTGCACTGCTTCCTTCAATATTTACCTCTGTCGCAATGGTATTGGGAGTCCACTCAATATGGTCCCTGTTCTTTACAAGAAGCAAAACATCCATATTATTATAGATCCAGCAGGGTTCCCCATCCCTGACCCAAATATTGGCCCTGTAGAAATCATCTTCAAACAAAACAACCTTGCCTCCATGATTGGGCCAGGCACAGAAAAAATCCCCGTTCTCCTGCCAGGTTATCCATGTATAGGTCCGTGCAAAACTTACCTTCGGCCTCTGCATCTCCTCATTGAATTCAATGGGCTTACGTTCCGGTCCCTGCATAAGCAAAATATCTGCCCCCTTATTTTTCAGGTATTCATCCCTTATTTCCAGTGATGAAAGCGGGATACCGTTCTTTTCGAAATGATGATCGTATTTGGCATCAAACAAAACCCATTTATTAAACTGGTTTATCCAAACCTCGTTGATGCCATGATGCCCATCCGGTCCCTCCACTCCCTGAACTCCTGGTCCCGCGCCAAGAGCTCTGGTCAGGTATCCGTAGGCATTCATAACGCCATTCTGAACCACCATAAAATGGCCACAATGGAATCCTTCTCCTCCCAGGGCTGCATCGAGAATACCCTCGGCGAATCCTTTACCGCTATAATTGGGACTAAAATCATCAATACTGATCACTGTTTTTATCCAATGCCTCAGTAATAATATTCTTTTGAATTCATCAGTTTCACCATGAAAGATGGTGTCAAGCTGATATTTTTCGATCAAATGCCTGAATCCTGGATTAGTCAAATCCTCCATGGATTGAAAAACCATGTTTGGTTTATATACCGGGTTGTCAACTTCCGCAATAAAATATTGCCTGCTTTCGCAAGAAAGTGCTAAGATTGCAAGGCCTAATACAATAATTTTTACTTTCATATCATTATTTTGTACTACTATTAAAGACAAATATATAAATTTATCCTGTATACTTACCTGGGATCCAAACCTGTTAAAACAGCGTTCATGAATGTAAAGAATCTTCCTTTTAGACTGACCTACACCTTGTACAGGGCCTTTGTCATAATATTCTCCGGAGTATTGATATCCGGCATGAGTTTGTTTCAGTCATTCGCACAAATACCCGAAGGCATCCGGACTGTGAGACCGGTTGAGATAGATGATGTGCTTATGAACCCGGGGATAGGATTCAGTACATTTCAGATGTTCAATGGTGACAATCACAAGGCGAATCAGGATGTACTTGGAATCGCTGACCTGGAAAGGTATCGGAATAGCATTGATGAACAGGAGAATATAAATCATCCGGCCACTACGCTGACCTATTTTAGGATCCTGTGGAAGGTGATCGAACCAAAACGCGGGGAATATCAATGGGACTACATTGATGAATTATTAAATCTGGCACATGCGCACGGACAAACGCTGATTTTGCGCATTGCACCATATAAAAGGCAAACCAAGTGGGATGTTCCCTCATGGTATCGTGAAATGGTTGGCAATGAAAGAGAGTTTCAGCATGTAAAATGGGTGGTTGACCCGGAAGATCCCCTTTATGCCGAGTGTTTTGGGAAGATGATCAGGGAATTGGGAATACGTTATGACGGTCATCCAAATCTGGAAGCTGTTGATCTGTCCATTATTGGCTGGGCAGGGGAAGGTGGCGGTACCGAATTATTGAGTACGGAAACAATGGAGAACCTGATAGATCCCTATATTGAAGCATTCAGGAAAACACCCCTAATTGTCTTATTGCATGGAGAAGAAGTCAATGAATATATCACCTCAAAGACGAGTGTGGGCTGGCGACAGGACTGCCTGGGTGACCTCGGATTCTGGGCTGATGAACAGAACGGCTGGACCCATATGTATGATTATTACCCACAGACCATCGCCAACTATAAGATGCAGGATGCCTGGAAGAAAGCACACGTGAGTTTTGAGATTTGCGGGACTTTCCCTGGTTGGAAAGAATCCCATAGATATGGACCTGATGAAGTCAAATATATAATTGACCAGAGCCTGAAATGGCATATTTCCTCTTTTAATGCCAAGTCCTCCCAGGTGCCAGAGGAATGGGAACCGCTGATCAATGAATGGTTGAAGAAAATGGGATACAGGTTTGTGCTGAGGAAATTCAGTTATCCTGATAAAGTCAGGCATAATGGTAAATTCTCTTTTCAGACCTGGTGGGAAAATAAAGGAGTCGCGCCATGTTATGGAAATTATGTCCTAGCACTCCGACTTGTCAATGAGGATCAGGAAATTATCCTGCCGACCACTGCAGATATCAAAGCCTGGCTCCCTGGGGACATTGTATATGAAGATGCCGTCTTTATCCCTGGAAACATTAAGCCTGGAGTATATGAACTACAAATTGGCATCCTTGACAGGTTATTGTCAAGGCCCCATATCCGTCTGGCCAATGAAGGCAGGACCGGGGACGGGTGGTATTCCCTTGATAAGCTGGTAATCTATTAAACCCGACCCATATGAAAAATCTAAGTTTGCTTTGTACACTTGCTTGTGCGATTATCCTGACCTCCTGCCCGGAAAAGAAGCAGGTTCTGATACCATCGATTGATGGTGATTGGTGGCAGGTAGCTGGAGATCCTGATCTTGGGGGATACACCACCCCAAAGCAACAACCAGTAGATTTTGGAGTATGGCAGGCTGCTGATGGGACCTGGCAGCTATGGTCATGTATCAGGCATACCAATTGTGGCGGAAATACCCGTCTATTCTATCGATGGGAGGGTGAGAGCCTGGACCGTCCTGATTGGAAACCCATGGGTATTGCCATGGAAGCTGACACTACACTAGGTGAAACAAAGGGAGGATTACAGGCACCCCATGTAATAAAACTGGATGATACGTATTACATGTTTTATGGCGATTGGGGAAATATTTGCCTGTCCACAAGCAAAGATGGAAAAAACTTTACGCGTGTGATGAATAAGGAAGGGACACCGGCTTTGTTCAGCGGTCCGTATGGCAATTCCCGCGACCCCATGGTTATAGAATACAATGATTTATTTTATTGCTACTATATGGGACATACTAAGGATGCAGAACCTAATTCTGCCATCTTCTGCCGCTCTTCTGCTGATTTACGTCATTGGAGTGAACCCGTCATGGTATCCGGGGGTGGCAGCCCGGCAGATATGGATAACTGGTATGGAGGAGATGCAGAATGTCCATTTGTGGTAAACAGGGATGGATTGTTTTATTTATTTCGCAACCAGCGTTATGGTGAGAATAACTTGAATACTCAATATTGCTCTCCGGATCTTATGGATTTTGGCGTCCATGATGACCGTTTCTTAATTGGTACATTACCTGTGGCAGCACCTGAGGTAATTTATTCCGGGGGAGAATATTATATAGCCGCTCTGTTACCCAGTCTGAAAGGTATACGTATTGCAAAATTAGATTGGGTCAGGAATTAATTTGGATGGCATGCTGACCTACTTCCCGTCCCATCCAGCTATCCGGGCCATTATCCACCACATAGCATAGGCTTTCCTGTTGGCGGTAATATGCTGGCTGTTATGGGCTCCGAATTCAACTGATCCGCCGGGTGAACTTTTATTTTCATACCAATCCGTGCCGAGTATATGGGCGTTTTGCCAGTCAATATAAAAATTCCCGCCATAAGAATCCGAATTTCCGTTATCACCCGTATCCTCCCAGTGATTATCCCCCATATCATATGTGTCAATGCTATAATAATCAAGACAGTAATATGAGTTTTTCAGGCAATGGTCAATAATCAGTTTAGCCTGATTTTTCGGATTTCCGTCTCCCGTATTGCTTCCGTGGTTGGCATGACCGGTCATAAAAATTAAGTTTACAGGATGGAGTCTCTTGCCTGCTCCACTGCCTATCTTTGATCCGCCTTCACCATATTCAGCAATTAATGCATCCATTCCAGGCAGATAGTTAGTGGCGACATCATGTCCGGCAATATTGCACCAGGACCACATGATAACGTTAATATCATCATTCGCCTCATCGTCCAGAAAATTCCTCGTTGCCTGGATAAATCCTGTCTCATTTGAACTCAAATCGGAAGCACTCTCTCCAGGAGCAGCATAGCTACCTATGGCATAATCATGAAAGTCCAGCTTACCTGCCTGGGGAGCATTATTCGTGATTCCAAATAATTCATCATCACCGTTTTTATAGTCGGGTAGTCCAAATAATCCCCTGGAGACATGTGTGCCATGTGATGTATGCTGGTAGGCGATATGGAGGGTGGTTCTCGCCCTGTCGATATATTCTTTTGGAATGCTCCGTAGAACCAATTCCTTGGCCACACTATAGTCGGCAATGGTTGATTGGTTACCAGGATTTTGGTCTGACTTTTTATCGTCATTACAGTTTGTAAAGAACATACAACCCAATATCAATAAGGAAAATACTAAAGCTGCTTTGATCTTAAATAGCATAATTGTTTATTTTATACTATTCTTACGGAAAACGCTGTAATTTAGTTTGTGGAACTGGCTTAATTTTGGCTGATCACAATTTTATGCTCTGGTCCGGATATCCCTGCCAGGTTCACGATACGGAGATACCATTCATGTTTCTTCTTTTTAAGATCCACGCTGAAAGACTCATCACAAGTTTGCCAGTCCCCCGACACACCCTCTTTCATCTGGTATTCTTTTAAGTTAGGTGTCTCTGAGGTCAGTTCGATCCGGGCCATATCACCTTCGATCAGGACGTCTGAAGCAATGGTATTGGGTGTCCA
>CAZXOJ010000039.1:0-1196 GCA_964642325.1 uncultured Bacteroides sp.
TTCAACGGTGGCTTTACAATGATTGCAGGTCATTCCCTTTACAACTATTTCCATATTTTTCATTGATGGATGAATTTTTATTTCTGCCTCTTTTAAATTCTTTCTGAAATAACGTGACAAATATTTATGATATAATGCGTTGGCTATCAATCCTGCCAGCAGGACACTGGATCCCATTTTGAGCCATTCGGGCAGGAAGCCATGAGCATGTTCTCCACCATGCATACTGGCTAAAGGGTTTAGAAACCATTCACGTGGCATAAATTCATTCACTATGGTCCCAAAGAAATAGGCCCCAATCACAATGGAGGCCAGGTAAAGGATAAGTGTCCGCCTGCCGAATACATTTCCAATCACGGTCATGGTCGCCGCATTGGTTGCTGGTCCGGCCATCAGGAAAACAATTGCCGCCCCAGGGGATAGTCCCTTGAGCATAAGAATGGCAGCAATGGGCACTGAACCGGTGGCGCAAACATATAGTGGAATAGCCGCTACCATGATCACAAGCATTTCCATATATTCATTTCCCAGGTAGGCAGTAAAAAAGCTTTCAGGGACCAGCACTTCGATCAATGCCGCCAGCAAAAGGCCAATCAGTAGCCATTTGGCTATGTCTTCGAGAAATTCCACGAAAGCATACCTGAGCATTCCAGGGAGGGAGCGGTCCACCTGCTCATTATTGTCCAAATTATTTTGCCGGGCTTTTTCATCTTTATGGTCATCCCGATCAAACTTGTTGGTTAGAAAACCCCCGAAAAACCCGGTAAACAGGGCAATAATTGGTTTTATAATCGCCATGGGTAAACCCAGTAGAGAATAGGTGACAAGGGCGCTATCCACGCCCGTTTGAGGGGTTGAGATCAGGAAGGAGACCGAGGATCCCTTAGAGGCACCACTGTTATAAAAGGAAATACCCGTAGGGATCACCCCGCATGAACAGAGTGGCAGGGGGATACCGATCAATGCCGCATTGATCACAGATGCCGAATTCGGTTTGCCGAGATATTTATATACTTTCTTTTTCGGGAACCAGACGTAGAGGATCCCTGCAAACAGAAATCCCAGGAGAAGGTAGGGTGCCATCTCCATGGTAAGGTCGGTCAATGCCAACAAAAATTGTCTTATATAATCTATCATGCCCGCAGTTCCTATCTCTCGTTAATCAGCTCATCATCATGGCAGCATCCGAATTCCAC
>CAZXOJ010000039.1:1296-21983 GCA_964642325.1 uncultured Bacteroides sp.
ATCAGGATACCTCCAAGAATGACCACGATGGAGGACAGGGTGTCTCCCAGCAGGTGAAGGTAGGCTGCCCGAATATTGATATTTTTCTTTGAATCAGATCGTAACAGGACCACAGCAATCAGGTTGGCCACGAGTCCTACTGACGCCACTGAAAACATGATCAAACCCTTGATGGGGGCCGGGTTCTGAAAACGTTCAATGGCCTCCCATATCAAAAAGATACAAATAGCTACCAGGACAATTGAATTGACAAAGGCGGCAAGTATCTCTATGCGCTTATAACCGAATGTTTTTTGATGGTTGGATTCCCTTTTGCTGACCCGGTGGGCGATATAGGCCAACAATACGGCCAGTCCATCCCCCAGGTTATGGATGGCATCTGAAAGCAAAGCCAGGCTGTTGGAAAGGATGCCACCTATTATCTCGACGATGGTAATGGTGAAATTCAGAAAGACAGCAGCCAGGAGGTTCTTTTCGCTGATCCCTGACGTGGAATGATGATGCCCGTGCCCATGGGAATGACCTCCATGAGAATGACTGTGATGTGTTTTTATATCGTTTGACCTGGTTGACATATTATATAAATAACAGCAGGCTAACTGCCATGACAGCCATTCCTGCTACCAATCCATAAATTGCATGGTGGTGATGCCCATATTCCCTGGCAGTAGGAAGTAATTCATCCACCGAAATAAATACCATGATGCCTGCAACTCCTCCGAAAAGAACACCAATGATTGATTCATTAAAAACAGTTGCCAGGAATAACCATCCCAGAAGGCCTCCAACGGGCTCTGCCAATCCGGATGCAAACGAAAGCAAGAATGCCTTTTTTTTATCTCCTGTAGCATAATATACAGGTACGGATACGGCAATACCTTCAGGGATATTATGGATGGCGATGGCTACTGCAATCGGTATAGCTAGTGTCGGATCAGCCATCCCGGCTGCAAATGTTGCCAGTCCTTCAGGAAAATTATGCATGGAAATGGCGATGGCCATGAAAGTCCCCATTCTCAGCAGGCTTTTCTTCTGCCCATCCTGGTCCTGAATTTGTATGTCTTCAACGCGCCGTATCTCATGTGGATTTTCAAAGGTTGGCACCAGGGAGTCGATAATGGCGATGACCAATATTCCCCCAAAAAATGAGAGTACAGCATACCAGCTTCCAGCTGTCATCCCATAACTTTCACGCAGAAAGTCTAAGGACTTGCCCAGGATCTCTGTAAATGATACGTAAATCATGACACCTGCCGAAAATCCAAGGGCGGTGCTCAAGAAACGGGTATTGGTGGTTTTGGTAAAAAAAGCCATGGCACTTCCAATCCCCGTTGCAAGCCCGGCAAATAATGTAAGTCCAAATGCAAATAATACATTGCCTTCCATAGTATACAGTTTGTTTAGGAGTACTGTTAAAGCCGCAAAATAAACGGATTAACTCAATTCTTGCAAGCTTTTTGCATAGAAACTACTGGAATCACTATTTCAGTCAAGATTATCTTCCAGTATGTCATTCAGCCACTTATCTATTCGCTGGTCTGTTTTTTCTGGCTGGTTGTCTTCATCGAGTACCAGTCCAACAAACCTTCCCCCTTTCACGGCGGTCGATCCCTCATATGCATAGCCGGCTATCGGCCAGGAACCGGTAAAGCTACAACCAGTGTTTAGCAGCACCTCATACAAGCGTCCCATAGCATCCGCGAAAGTCCCCGGATAAGATTCCTGGTCCCCCAATCCAAACAAGGCCACTTTCCTGCCGCTCAAATTGAGATCTGCCAGTATAGGCATCATTTCTTTCCAGTCCTCCTGTGTTTCACCTATCCCCCAGGTCGGAATACCAAGGATCAGAAACTCATAACCCAGCAACTCTTTGGGTGAGGATTGCTCCACATCTTTTAGATCTGCCCGGTCCACTCCAATTCTATCGTAGATCCTGCTTGCTATTGCGGCTGTTTTCCCAGAGGACGAGCCATAAAATACACCGACTTGTTTCAATTTAATCTAAATAAAGGCCAAAGATAAAGAATTGCATGCAGTATTGGGCAAATGCATGCCGGTAAAATCACATAATGCTATTTTGTGGGGGTCATGCCTTACCAGCCTTTGGCCTGTAGAAAATAAGTATCGCTATACCAAGCAATACAAAAGGGATACTTAGCCATTGCCCCATGTTCAGGGACATCCCCGCCTCGAAGTCGACCTGGTCCTCCTTGATGAACTCGATCAAAAAGCGCATACCAAAGACCAGGATAAGGAACCAGCTGAAAAGGGTCCCCGGACGGAATTTGGCATCCGTCCGGATATAAATGCACAGCAGCAGGCCAAAGATCAGGAAATATGTCAATGCTTCATAGATCTGGGTAGGATGTTTCGGCACAACTTCCAGGTTTTTAATAAAAACAAATCCCCATGGGAGTGCGGTTTCAATCCCGTATATCTCGGAGTTCATGAGGTTGCCCAGCCTGATCAAGGCCCCTGCCAGGGCCACCACCACAACTATCCTGTCGAGGATCCAGATAAATGGTTTCTTGTATTTTCGGACAAACAACCAGAGTGCAACCAGTATCCCTATAGCTGCCCCATGGCTTGCCAGTCCACCGCGCCAAATTTTCAGAATTTCCAGCGGGTTAGCCAGGTAATATTCAGGTTCATAAAAAAGACAATGGCCCAGGCGGGCCCCGAGAACTGTCCCAACAGCCATATAGATGGTCAACTTGTCAAGCAGTTCTACAGAGAGGCCTTCCTTCTTGAAAAACCTCATGAAGATCAAATAACCGAAGAAAAAACCGGAAGCAAACAGCAGTCCGTACCAGCGAACGGCGAAATTGCCGATCCGGAAAATCTCGGGATTCATATCCCAGTTTATGGCACCAAAAATCATGGATTATTCGTTTATATTTGCAAGACGCTAAAGATAAGCAAAGTTGAATAGATTATTTCATATCCTACTATCCTTTTTGGTCTTGATTATCCTAGCGCAATGTGCAAAAATCGGATCTCCCAGTGGGGGGCCCAAGGATATTGCCCCACCAGTATTGCTGAAATCAAAACCCCTGAACAAATCCACCCATTTCACAGGTACGCAAATAGAGTTCACTTTTGATGAGTTCATCAATTCTCAGGGGATGAGCCAGGAACTGGTAATTTCACCCCCCATGGAAGAAACACCTGAGATCCGTATGCAGGGCAAAACACTGGTTATAGAATTTATGGAAAATTTGCGGGAAAACACCACATATACTTTGAGTTTTGGTGAGACCATCAAGGATCTTAACGAAGGAAACATCCTTAGGAACTTTGAATTTGTTTTTTCTACCGGTGAAAAACTTGATTCCCTGGGAGTATTAGGAATGGCTGTTCAAGCTTTTGACCTGAAATTCCCTGAGACAGAAGATCCATTCTTTGTGATGCTGTATGAAAACCAGAGTGATTCTGCTCCCCTGCTAGAAATTCCGGATTATATTGGCAAGATCACCGCACAGGGGGCCTTTCTGATCAATAATATTCGGCCCGGAACCTACAGGTTATTTGCCTTACAGGATCTGAACCGCAGTTTCAAATATGATGTCCCGGAGGAAATGATTGGATTCATAGACACAACGATCCTGCTCGATCCTACCATGTTCGAATACAAGTCGACGGATACAGTTCCCGAGCAAGATAGCCTGCTGGTAGATTCTCTGGACATTGATCTGCAGGACAGTCTGGGTCTAGAGATGGAGGATACCCTCATTGTGGAAGTCTCTGATTCAGTAATGCTGGCTGAGCTCGGAAAATATACTGTTTATGTTGATATATTTCTTTTCCAGGAAGACAATAAACCACAGTACCTGTTAGACAATGTACGGGATGACAGGCGCAAACTAAGTTTGTATTTTAACCGGGAACTTTCTCAAAGTGTTAATATGGAACCTTTTAATTTTGATCCTGTCGGGAATTGGTTCCTACTGGAAGACCATGTAATGAAAGATACGCTAGATTACTGGTTAAGGGATTCTTTGGTGTATAAAACAGACAGCTTGGAGTTCCTTGTCGAGTACCCGGCTTCAGACTCCCTTAAGCAGATAATAACCTATTATGATACCCTGGACTTCAACTACCGAGAACCGCAGAAGGCCACCGGACGGAAAAGGAAGAGGGAAGAAAAAGAAGAGCAGGAAGAGAAGATCAACCTTTCTGTCGGTGTAACAAGCAGCCAACCACAGGACTTACACAGGTCCCTTAGTTTGGAGGTCCAGCATCCCGTTTTAAGTACGGATCCATCCATGATTTCCCTCTCGAATAAAGAGGATACTTTAATGATCCCTGTCCCCTTTTCCCTGGAGAAAGACAGCACGCGCCTAAGAAGGTATTTTATGAAAGTTGACTGGGAATCAGAAATGCGGTATCTTCTAGATATTTATCCAGGTGCTTTTACAGATATATATGGACTGACCCATGATACCATCAACATTACTTTTATGTCCAGGAGTAATGAATGGTATGGCAGGATCCTCCTTAATTTAAGTGGTGTTGACGGTCCCAAGATCGTACAGTTGATTGACAAGGATGACAAAATTATAAGGTCAAGTAGCGTATTTGAAAACGGGCTCGTTGAATTCCCTTTCATGCCACCGGTTGGCTTTACCCTGAAGGTTGTACACGATGACAATGGAAACGGTCAATGGGATACAGGATCTTATCTTGAAGGCGTACAGCCGGAAAGGGTTTCCTTCCATCCTGGAACCATCACCATACGTTCCAACTTTGATATGGAGATAAACTGGAACCTGAAAGAAGGGGAAAATCCCGTATTAGAAGAAAGTGAAAACCTGGAAGATAGTGGCCATTAACTATCCCAGAATTTCCTTCCAGATCAAACCAGCTGATCCCAGTACAGCTGCATTGGTTTCTGTCAGGCCTGAAGGCAGGATCTTCACTTTATCCCTGTAAATACTTAACAGGTTTTTTTCCATATAGGCCTTAACAGGTTTGAAAATGTGACTCCCGGCATTGGAGAGTCCGCCGAACAGGAATATTGCTTCGGGACTGAAAAGGGCGACTACGTCAGCAAGTGTCCTGCCAAGGGTCTTGCTGGTAACATCAAATGCCTTCATGGCAATAGGGTCTGCCTGGGTAGCAGCATCAGAAATATCTTTGGCTGTAAGTTCCTCAAAGGGGATCTTGCGAAATTGGCTATCATCCGTATGTATAGCGAGTAATTCATATACTGTCCTGACAATTCCGGTAGCCGAGACATAGGCTTCAAGGCAACCCAACTTCCCACAACCACATTGACGTCCATTTTCAACAACATTTACGTGTCCCATTTCCCCTGCAAAACCATCATGACCATATACTACCTTCCCATTCACCACAATCCCGCTACCCAGTCCGGTCCCCAGCGTGATCACAATGAAATCGGTCATATTCCGTGCTCCTCCATACATCATTTCTCCCAGGGCAGCAGCATTGGCATCATTGGTAAGAACGATGGGGATATCGAAATGAGCTTTAAACATTTCCACGAAAGGAATCATTCCTTTCCAGTTCAGGTTTGGGGCATATTCTATGACACCCCGGTAATAATTACCATTGGGTGCTCCAATCCCTATTCCTGCCAGTTCAAGCTTTCCTTGCTGCTCTGTGAGAAGTCGCCGAATTGCCCCGGCAAGGTGTTCCAAATAAGTGCCAATTTCCTTATGTGTGTCCGTCGAAATGGAAGTTTCTGCATAAACCTTTCCTTCCTGGTCAACGATCCCCAATTTCGTGAAAGTACCTCCGATATCTATTCCAGCAACTACTTTTTCCATTATGCAATAAGGTATTTATTCAGACAGGATTTCAAAAGTAATAAATTAAACGTAACCGAAAGGGGCCTTTTATCGTTAATAACCAATAATATATAACTTATACCGGCCATCATGAAGAATATAATCATCCCCATTGATTTCTCGGAGGATTCACAAAAGGGAATAGAGCTTGCCTTATTGTTTACCAAGAAGCAATACACCAACATCCAGCTGGTATATGTGCAAAAAAAGAGTGCAGACTATAATAGTCCGGGGCATTTTGAGGAAGAAAAAAAGTGGGCAGAGAAAAAGTTCAAAGAAGTCATAGCCCATTTTGAACCCAAAATGGATAATGATTCAAAAATCCGCTATATCATCAAATCCGGCAAGATCTACAAGGAAATTGTCAGCCAGGTGGAATCATATAAAGAGGCCATGGTCATTGCCTCCACCCATGGAGCATCTGGGTTTGAAGAATTTTTCATGGGGAGCAATGCCTTTAAGATCATATCTGCGACTGAAAAACCGGTACTTACCACCCGGACAGGCAGGATCCCTGAAGATATCAGGAACATTGTGATGCCTCTGGATGTAACGATTGATACACGCCAGAAGGTACCCATCACGGCAGAACTTGCCAAATTATTTGGAGCAGAGGTACATATCATTACGGTGAGTTCTTCAAGGGGACAAAGAATCACCAAACGGTTAGAGGCTTATTCTAGCCAGGCAGCCAGGTATTTGGCCACGAAAAGGATCCCTTTCCGGCAGAAATCTCTTTACGGGGAGAATGTTGTGGACCTGGCCGTAGTTTATGCAGATTCCGTGAATGCCGATATGATTACCATTATGAAAGAACAGTCAAGAAGCCTGACATTCATGGGCAACCTGACACATCAACTATTGAATCATGCGACCATTCCGGTCCTCTCACTCTCGAACAAGGAAACACATATCAAGACGGGATTCAACACCTACGGAGAATAGGTGGTTTTTAACCTTATTTCAACAGTTCCTTTCGCATTATTTTTGCTGCCTTTTTGATTTTAAAATTGACTGGTAAAGGCTTGGTTATCTGGAGCATACACCTGTTCCAAAAACCGGGGACGATAATCTTTTTACCCTTCAGCATTCCTTCGACTGCTATCTCCGCAATTTTGTCGGCATCCAGGATCAATGTTTTCTGAACCAGTTTCCCATGGCTTTTTATCCGGTCAAAGGTGCCGGTATTGGTCCTTACTCCATTGGGATTGATCACTGAAACACTGACAGAAGTATCTCTCAATTCTTCATTGATGGCCAGGGAAAACAGGTGGACAAATGATTTTGAAGCCGCGTAGACACTTTTGTAAGCGAGAGGTTGGTAGGCCGAAAAGCTCCCTGTGTTTAGAATATATGCTTTTTTATTTTGTTTTAACATGGGAATGAACAGGCGGCTAAGTATTACAAGGGCCCGGATATTCAAAAGAATTCTTTCATCAGAATATTCAATGGAAGATTCCTCAAATATGGCAGATCCTGCCACGCCGGCATTGTTCATGAGGATATCTATGGCATAATTGTTTTTTTCGCACCATTCAAGGACCTTTCCGGGGGAAGGGGGTTCGGTAAGATCTATATCCAGGGTATCAACTTCTACTGAAAAATCTTTCCGGATCTCATTTGCGGTTTGTTCGAGCTCTGGACCGGGCAGTGCCACCAGTAGAAGGTTCATCCCTCTCCGGGCACACTCTCTCGCAAGGGCTTTCCCTATCCCCATGCTACCCCCGGTAACTAAAGTATATATCATATCATTGCCCATATCCCAAATTTATGGTTTTTAACCATTCAAGCGTTTTCTGCAATCCCTTGCTGAAATCCAGGGGATCGTAACCCAGTTCGGACTTTGCTTTCTCACAGGAAACAGCCCAATGATGGCTGTACCTTTTTAAGAGTCCTGGTGTTATCAGGGGCATCCGGCCTGTTAATTTAGCCATTGTCAGCATTACGGTTGCTATGGAAATCCCAATAAACAATGGGGTTTTTATTAAAAAAAATCGGCTGCCGGTAGCTGCCTTCAGGATACTGAAAAATTCATTAAAAGAGAGATCGCTGCCACCCAACAGGTACCGTTCACCTGTCCGCCCCTTCTCCATGGCAAGGATATGACCATCAACAACATCCTCTATATAGACATAATTTCCGACGCTCTTGCCATTTCCCGGTATGATGTGCCACTTTCCATTTAAATAATCCCTGATCATCCTTGTGACCCCATTGCTGTCTCCCAGGTTTCCCGGTCCGTATATCCTTGTCGGATTAACGATAACTATATCCATTCCGTCTCTTACATAGGCCTTGACTTTCTTTTCTGCCTGGGTTTTGGACCTGTCATAATGAATAAAATGAGACGCTGCCAGGGGACTGTCTTCCGAGTTGGAATTTTCACCCGATGGTCCAAAAACTCCGGCTGTGGAAGTATGTACTACCCTTTTCACACCATATTTCAGGGCCGATTCCAGTATGTTAATGGTCCCCCGTACATTCTGCTCATAAATCTCCTCTGGTCTCCTGGTCCATACAGCTGCAAAGGCAGCCAGGTGATATACCTGGTCACAACCCTTCATGGCATTGTCAATACTGGGCAAATCGGTAAGGGTCCCTTTAAAGAGCCTGATATTTTTGTGTTCAAGTCCACCGATCTTCGCCTCCGACCGGTACATCGCATGCACCATTTCACCGGAGCCCGCCAGCTTCAAAGCCAGTTGTTTTCCGACAAATCCAGTAGCACCGGTGACCAACACTGTACTCATCGTGGGACTTGTTTTTTCACCCGTATCATTTCAGGGTGGAATGAAATTGAAAACCACTCATTTGTAAGGGCCAGTGTAATATGTATAAACAAGGCAAACCAGATTGATCCTAGTTCCAAGGTTAAATAGCTTAAAATAAAGCCGAAGAATACCGATGCGACAGTTTCTGTAGGCCCTTTTGGCAGGTGAACCAGGCTGTATAAAGAAATATTTATAATGATAGCTGGCCAATATCCAAAAGATTCAAGACAGGAAAAAAGAAGAAAGCCCCGGAACATGAATTCATATCCCGCCAGGTAAGTGATCCAGCTTAAAGCACTTAATGTGATCAGGCCTGAACTCCAGTGCTTAGCCCTTATCTGGGGGTACTGTGCAAGATGGTTCTTATTCCGGGCGGTATAATAATTGATTACAACAACCAGAATGGCAGCAGGTATCCACCAGATTATGCTCTTTGTCAGGAAATCCTTATTCGATCCAAAATCATTAACTGGTAATTTAAATACAAGCAGAATGACAAGTAGCGGTATAAATCCGTATAATACTGCTCCCGACAACCTATGCAACATTATCTTGCGGATGGAGACATCTTCCTGATTGAACTTCTTCTCCAGCCTCCTGCTTATTTGATTCGAAGAGGTAATTAAATAATAGACCAGAAATACTAGTGTGGTGACCGCAATAGCTATTGTACCATTTAACAATTTCAAATCAGGTCCAGGAAGTTCAGGCATGAGATTCTAAAATGAACCTAAAATTATCAAATAAAATCAATCCTGAGAACCAAGCGCGTAATTGATGAATTTATTAAGCGGGTACATCAACCTGAAACCCTTCACCGTTTCCGTTACCAGACTATCACCTGTTACCGTTTCATTATCAAAGCTTTGTGAGACAATATAGCTCTTATATTTCAGCAGGTCAATGTGTTCAAAATCCTTAGGGAAGCCTTTGGGGGGAGTCTTCAGGCGATCATCATACATTTCCCCGAAATAATCATAAAATTCCTTTCCTTCTACGATCCCTCTGAATTCCTCAGGATTTCCGTAGATCTCATTCCGGATTTTTTTAAGAATATCTGGCATGGGATGGTAAACTCCCCCACCAGCAAATGATTCTTCGGGGTCCAGGTGAAAATAATAACCGGCATTACCTGATTTTTTCCCTCCTGGGACAATGAAGGCTCCAAAATTGGTTTTATAGGGAGATTTGTCATTAGAAAACCGGATATCCCTGTTGATCCTGAACATGGCACTCTTTGCATCCACTGAGACTATAGAGGGATCAAATGCCTGGATCTCTCCAATCAGGGCCTCCACAAAGGCCAGGAACTCACCCTTGGCCTCGTCATAGCGTTTACGGTTCGCATGGAACCATTCTTTGTGGTTGTTTTTTTTTAGATCACTTATAAAAGAAAGGCCTTTTTTCATGGTGTGGTAATTTTATTTAATGTATCTTTTTGATGATTTATTAATCAAATCACTGAGCATAATATATGGAAAAAACCATAATAATTGTGGCC
Source organism: uncultured Bacteroides sp. (assembly GCA_964642325.1). Classification (GTDB taxonomy): domain Bacteria; phylum Bacteroidota; class Bacteroidia; order Bacteroidales; family SM23-62; genus SM23-62. The sequence continues at coordinate 11,382 of CAZXOJ010000039.1, forward strand.
GGGGGACAAGGAATGCGTTTTAAGGCTGAAAAACCCAAACAATTTCTATATATACGTGACCGGCCCATCACCATGCATACCATTGACCTGTTCCACTATTACGACCGGAAAATGCAGATCATTCTGGGCATAGCTGAAAATAATTTTTCATACTGGGAAAGTATTTGCGAGCAATTTCATTTTGATGTACCCCTGACTCTTTCCGCCGGAGGAGAAACCCGCTATCATACAGTGAAAAATGCCCTTTCCAAAGTTAAAAAAGGCAATTTGGTAGGTATACACGATGCTGTAAGGCCCCTTGTTTACAAACATACCCTTGACCGCTGTTATGAAGAAGCTAAAAAAAGCGGGGCTGCCATCCCATGCATCAGTGTTCATAATACCATCCGCGAGATCACAAAAGATGGAAGCCGATGGGTAGACCGTAAGAAATTACGAGCTGTACAAACGCCACAGGTTTTTCGCTACGATATCCTGATGAAAGGCTATGAACAAGAGTACTCCGAATCATTTACAGATGATGCCAGTGTGGTTGAATCAGCTGGTTACCCGGTAAAAATGGTGGAAGGAAATTCGGAAAATATTAAGATCACCACATCGGAAGACCTGGTCTTTGCAGAGGCTGTCTTTGATTATTATAAACAGAAATCCGGCTTTTTCTAATTTTCATCTTCCAGGGTGGTTTCAAGAACCTCCCCTCCCAGGCTGGTTTTGCGTTCTACCCGGGCAGGATTGCCCACAAAGCCGATAAACCCACCGGAGGATGCTTTTGCTTCAAGGTAATTACTTACATGAACCTTGGCTTTGCCGTAGGAACTGGAATTTACAACTGCTTTTTCCGATTTGAATTCATATCCTGAATAAGTGGCATTGGTATTCACTTTCACTTTCTGCATTTTACCTTCGCCTTTTAATGTCAGTATGGATCCCTGGGAGATGTTGATATCAAGGTCATCACAGAATAACCTGAGCCTGGTGGCACCGCCATTATACAACTTGATGGTAAGCTTTTCCAGGTAAATATCCTCTTCGGACCATACACTCGCCCTGCCAGTAGATTCAATCTCTTTCAAATCCTTGAAATGGATTTTAACCTTCAGAACAGCATCCTTGTAACTGCCCGTCTTCATCTTTACAGTGAGCACACCTTTTTTAACCTCAGACACCAGGCTTAGTGGATTTGCATTTTCGATCTCCAGATGGATCCCTTCTTTTTCAGAAAGGATCAACTCCGCATCGATCTCGCTGCTGATATTCAGTGAATGGAATTCCGTAAGATCCCTTTTTTCAGTGATCTGCGAATTTACTGCGGGGATAAATACCAGCAACATGGCTGTAAACAGGAAAAGTATACGATTTTTCATGAAGGCTAGATTTTATATTTTAATATTAACGAATTTTATTCTCTTTACGGTATATTTAGCTCATTGTTATGGTCCATATGAAAAAAAATGGATCCGCCATTTTGAGATCGTGATCCCGGGCTATGCCAAAACATTTTCAGACCAGCGGCATAATTTTATGAAAGGTCTGAAGGAAAGTTAGCGAGACACGCTGATCGAAGATGTGCTTTTCATCTATCGCCTTATCACAAGTGTGAAAATCTTGCCGCCACCATCCATTTATTGGCCGGTATAATTCTATCCTTTGCCTTATTTCCCTGCCACGGTTGGAGAATTAACACAATCTTAACATATCATTACCAGTAATACTATATTTTGGCACCCCGGAAAAGGCGCACACAATAAAAACTTCGGAAACTTTGTTTACAGTATTAGTTTCCTTGGTTTTTTTATTTACATTTGCGGCAATGAGTAAAGAATTTAAAGATTTATTAAAGAAGGTATCAACACTATACCGGAAGTACGGTATCAAAAGTGTGACCATGGATGATGTCGCTCATGAGCTTGGTATGTCAAAAAAAACCCTTTACCAGTTTGTGTCTGATAAAACAGAATTGGTACAAATGGTTGTTGAGCATATACGCCAGTGCAATTTCAGCAACATGAAGAAAAAGGAAGGGAAAGACCTGAATGCCATTGAGGAGTTAATTGAAGTAAGCCAGCATGTTAACACCCTGATGAAGGATCATAGTCCCACGTACGAATACGACCTGAAAAAATATTATCCGGATATCTACCGCAACCTGATGTCCGCCCGCCGGAAGCTAATGTATGAATCCATGATCTCGAATATCAGAAAGGGAAAGAAAGAAGGCATTTACCGCAGGGAACTGGATGAAAAGATCATAGCAAAACTACATTTGCTGAGAGTCGAGAACCTGCAATCCAATGAGATTTTTGAGGAGGAAGAAATGCATTCTTCAAAATTTTTGAGGGAGGTTTTCGTCTACCACATACATGGGCTCGCGACTGAAGAGGGACTTAAGGTATTCCGGCATAATTACCATAAAATTGACGCTATAAAAGAACATTAGTATCCACTTATTGCATTTATATTGAACATTTTAGAAACACAATGGTTTATGATAAGTAAGATGAAAAAGAAATTTCCTGCCATATTGGCAAGCGCCGTGCTTGTCTTGACTGCGTTATCTGCAAGTGCACAAAGCATAGCCATCGAACATAAGAAAACAACCTTCACTTTGCCTGAAGCACAGGCATATGCCATAGAGAATAACCTAAACGTTGAAAATTCCAGGTTGGATCTCGAATCTGCCAAGCAGCTTATTCGGGAAAATGTTGCCCTGGGACTCCCCCAGCTCGCAGGGGACATTTCCTATACCAATAATCTGCAGCTGATGACCACCCTGATCCCTGCTGAATTCATGGGAGGAGAACCGGGCACCTATGTGCCGGTTAAATTTGGGACGCAGCATAATGCCAGTGCCAGCATCATTGCCAATCAAATGCTATTCAGTGGTCCATGGATAGCTGCCTTGCAGGGTGCAAGTACCTATAAGGACCTGATGAATAAAACCCTTGAAAAATCTGAAGCAGATATCAAAGAAGCAGTAGCCCAGAGTTATTATTCCATATTGCTGGCTGAAGCCGGAAGGGATGCCTTCGCCAAAAACCTGGAATCAATGAATTCCAGGCTGGAAGAAACCAGGGTGATGTATGAGACCGGTTTTCTCGAGGAAACTGATGTTGACCAGTTGCAGATTGCATCTTCCAATATTGAAAATGAATACATCGCTGCAAAACAGATGGTTGATGTATCATACAGGTTCCTGATCTACAATATGGGATATGGACTGGACTCCAATATCACGGTCACTGAAACTCTTTCTGAGATTATTACTGGACTTAGCCGTGATCTCATTGAACAGGAATTTAATGTGAACAGGCATTATGATTACAGGATTGTTGACACACAGGAAAAACTGGCTGCTATAGACCTCAAAAGATACAAGTTTGAATACATGCCAACATTGACAGCTTATCTGTCACATCAACAAATGGCTATGAGGAATGAATTCAGCTTTTTCGGTTCAGAAGGGGATTGGTATCCTGGGACCATGCTGGGAGTTAACCTGAGCATACCTGTATTCAGTTCTGGTATGCGAAAATCAAAAATCGGGCAGGCCAGAATTACCCTTGAAAAAACGCAGAATTCAAAGCGGGACCTGGCAAATATGCTTGAATTGCAGGTGCAACAGGCCAGGATTGATTTCAGGACAGCTTACCAGAAATACCTGAATGAAAAGAACAACATAGTACTGGCCCAGAAGATTTTTGACCGGACCTCTATCAAATATCAGAACGGGATGGTAAGCAGCCTGGAACTTACCATTGCCACTGAACAACTCACGGGGGCACAGACGGGGATTATCCAGGCCATGGTTGAATTATTGAATACAAAACTTAAGTTGGATAAAGCATTGGGAAATATCTAAATGAAAACAAAATCAAAAACACAGATAAGGGAAATGAAAAAACTACTGATCCTCACAAGCATGGTTGTCCTGGCATCTGCCTGCAATATGAACAGTCCGGAAATGTTAGAGCAACAACTAAAAAAGAAAAAAGACCAGGTACGGGAGTTAAATGACCAGATCGCCAGCCTGGAAGAGCAACTGGCACAGAATCCAGGTGAGGAGCCGGCTACATACATGGTCCCCGTTAGTGTTAAAGCCATGGAACCACAACCCTTTGAGCATTATATTGAGATCACCGGTAAGCTAGAAGCCGAAGAAGATGCTTTCATCAGCCCGGAGATGAATGGACAGATCGACAAGATCTATGTAAGAGAAGGTCAATATGCAAATAAAGGCCAGTTGCTGCTCTCTTTAAATACAAGTATTACTGAAAGCAGTATCCAGGAGGTAAAAACCGGTCTCGAACTGGCAAACAAATTTTATGAAAAGCAGGAGGAACTCTGGGAACAGAAGATAGGATCCGAAATGCAATACCTGGAAGCCAAAAATGCCAAAGAACAATCTGAAGCTCGCCTGGTGACACTTGAGGCCCAGCTTGATATGGCCAGGGTGAAGGCTCCTTTTTCAGGTGTTGTGGAGACCATCATGCTGAAAGAAGGGGAACTGGCCGCTCCGGGTATGCAGGTAATCCAGATGGTAAGCCTGAATAACCTGAAACTCTATGGCAATATATCTGCGCGATACATGACCAGTATTAAAAAGGGAGAAATGGTGATTGTTACTTTCCCAGATGTGGAAGGACTAAACGTTGAAGTACCCATCCACCGTGTAGGAAATGTCATTGATAATGCAAGCAGGACATTCCGCATTGAGATGAAAATCAACAACCGGCAAAAAAAGCTTAAACCAAACATGTACTCAACCATCCAGGTGAATGATTTCAAAACAGCCTCAACTTTTGTGGTCCCATCTGTAGCCATCAAGCAGGATATCAAAGGGAATTACCTTTACGTAGCAAGCCGGGAAGAGGGTGAAATCAAAGCCAGGAAACGGTATATTGAAACGGGACTCTCTTTCAAGGATCAGACCATGATCAGAGAAGGAGTTTCACAGGGGGAAGAAGTAATTGTAAAAGGATTTGCTCAGGTGTCCGACGGTGTCAATATTTCCGTAAAGTAAACCCTGGTACAGATTAAACCATCTATCAAAATGAGTGCAAAAGAAATTAAAGACAGCGTCATCAGGGAATTTAAATTAACCACCCTGGCCCTGAAAAACAGGAATACTGTTTTCCTCCTGGCATTTATCATCCTCATCTTTGGAGGGATCTCCTATAAAAACCTGCCCAAAGAGCTATTTCCCGATATAGTCATCCCGACCATCATGGTACAGACCACCTATCCAGGGAATGCACCAATCGATATAGAAAACCTAATCACAAGACCCCTGGAAAAAGAGATCGATGGGATCAACGGGATCAGGGAATTGAATTCTACTTCTGCCCAGGATGCATCCATGATCTTTGTTGAATTCAATACGGATGTGAATATTGATGATGCCCTTACCGAAGTGAAAGATGCCGTTGACAAGGCCATGAGCGAACTGCCCAATGACCTGCTGTTTGACCCACTGGTTATGGATATTGACCTTGCGGAATTCCCCATCATCAACATCAATCTTTCAGGGGATTTCAGCCTGGAAGAACTAAGGGACTATGCTGAATACCTGGAGGATGAAATAGAAAGCATAAGCGAGATCTCCAAAGTAGAGCTGGAGGGATTGAATGAACGGGAGATCCTGATCAATGTGGACCTGCTTAAAATGGAGGCCCTTGAATTGTCATTCTTTGACATTGAAATGGCTATAACTGCTGAAAATGTTTCAATTTCCGGCGGGGAATTAAAACTGGGGTCTGCCCGTAGGTCTATCCGGACCATCGGTGAATTCAAATCCATTAAAGAGATCGAGGACATCATCATTAAAAGGGAATTTGGCAGGATCGTATACCTGAAAGATGTGGCCGATGTAATTGATGGATATGCTGATCCAGATAGTTATGCCCGGCTTGACAAACAACCAGTGGTATCTGTGCAGGTCATTAAAAAAGGTGGGGAAAACCTGCTGGCTGCTACTGATCAGATCTTTGAAACCCTTGACAGGGCGAAAGAATCAGGGCAAATCCCCGCAGATCTTAACCTGACCCTTACCAATGACCAGTCGGATATGGTCCGTATTCAATTGAGCAACCTTGAGAACAGTATGATCATGGGGGTGATCTTCGTTGTTCTGGTATTGTTCTACTTTCTTGGAACAAGGAATGCACTTTTTGTGGGACTCGCAATTCCGATGTCCATGTTCACTTCATTTGTGGTCCTGAACATGATCGGCTATAAACTGAATATGATGGTTCTTTTCTCCCTCATTCTTGCATTGGGGATGCTTGTGGATAATGGGATCGTTGTCGTGGAAAACATATACCGGTTTGTGAGTAAAGGATACAAACCTTTTGAGGCAGCCAAACAGGCTGTTGGGGAGATAGCGGTGCCTATCATCGCCTCAACAGCGACTACGCTTGCGGCCTTTCTTCCCCTGGCCTTCTGGGGCGGGATGACAGGAGAATTCATGAAAGCCCTGCCCATCACCCTGATCATTGTGCTTACCTCATCGCTATTCGTCGCATTGGTGATCATCCCTGTGATTTCTGCAACTTTTATACGTGTAGGGGGAACAGAATATGATAGTAAACCCAATAAGAAAAAAGGATATACCATTGCCTTTATCATGCTGGCGATCACCATCCCATTCTACCTTATGAAGGCATACTTTTTTGCCAATCTTCTGGCTTTATTTGCCATTATTGGCATCCTGAACCTGCTTGTCTTTCACAAAGCAGAATTATGGTTTCAAAGTGTATTCCTTGTATGGTTGGAAAAGATCTATTCCAGAACACTGATATTTGCCCTCAGTAAAAGAAGGCCGATGTGGTTATTCATGGGAACGATTGCTTTGCTTTTCTTTACGCTTGTCTTTTTCGGGATACGTTCACCCCAGGTCAATTTCTTCCCGGTCAATGCCCCCAATTATATTAACGTTATAGCTGAGTTCCCGATCGGAACAGATATCTCCGAGACAGACCGCTTTATGAAAGAACAACTGGAGGAGGATGTATTCACCCTGATTGAACCTTACCAGGACATTGTTAAATCAGTGCTTACCACTGTAGGGAAAGGTGGCGAAGAGGATCTCAGTAATATGAGTGTTGGAGATACTCCGCACAAAGCATTGACAACGGTAACCTTTGTTGATTATGAATACCGAAAAAAGCGTAATACCAGGGCCATCATGCGGGAGATCTCAGAAGCATTGATCGGGAAATATCCTGGCGTCCAGCTATCCATTGAGAAGGATGCAATGGGACCCCCGGCAGGAAAACCCATAAATATTGAGATAGTCGGTCAGGAATTTGACGATCTGATTTACCTGGCAGATTCCTTGATGACCTTTATTGATATGGCCAGTATCGATGGAATTGAAGGTTTGAAAATAAACCTTACCGTAGGAAAACCGGAATTGCTGGTAAACATCGACAGGGAAAAGGCACGAATGTATGGAGTATCCACCATGCAAATCGCCAGTACCCTCCGTACATCACTTTTTGGCAAGGAGATCTCAGATTTCAAGGTGGGGGAAGATGAATACCCCATACAATTGCGCCTGCAGGAAAAATACAGGTACGATGTTCCAGCCCTGATGAACCAGAAGATCACATTTAATGAAGATGGCCAAAATATCCAGGTGCCAATTTCTTCTGTAGCAGATTTTACCTACAGTACTACCTATGGATCTGTACGCCGCAAAAATTTGGACAGGGTTATTACTGTATATTCAAACATCATTGAGGGATACAATGCGACTGAAATCAATGCCCAGATTGCATCAGCACTTGGCAATTTTGAACTGCCCGAAGGATATACATATGCTTTCACCGGTGAACAACAGGAGCAGGAGGAATCCATGGCATTCCTTGGCCGTGCCATGTTGATCGCCCTGGCGTTGATCCTGCTGATCCTTGTCTCCCAGTTCAATTCCATCATCAGGCCGGCCATTATCATTGCCAGTATAGTATTCAGTACCATTGGTGTATTTGGGGGGATCTCCACATTCCGGATGGATTTTGTGGTAGTTATGACTGGGATAGGAATCGTATCACTGGCCGGGATCGTAGTCAATAATGCCATTGTATTGATTGACTATATAGAATTGCTTAAGGCCCGCAAGAGGAAGGACATGGGACTGGAACCAGATGCGTTCCTGCCCCTTGAGATAGCCAACCATTGTGTTATTCAGGCAGGAAAAACCAGGCTACGGCCGGTATTGTTGACAGCTATTACGACGATATTGGGACTCTTGCCACTGGCTGTTGGACTAAATATTGATTTCCAGGGATTGTTTTCAAGCTTTTCTCCGAATCTATATTTCGGCGGACCACAGGTGTTGTTCTGGGGACCCATGGCGTGGACGGTTATTTTTGGTTTGACCTTCTCCACTTTCCTTACCCTGTTGATCGTACCGGTTATGTACAGGCTTACGACACTGGTGCAGATAAGGTTGATCAATTTCATCCAGCTTCGTAAGAATAGTAATGACAAGGAACCGGTTTTAGCTGAGTAGCCTAGGCATCATTTAATTATCTCGAACCCAGGGCTGGAAGTATATAGCGGGTTAACAGGTCATGGATGGCCCACTCCTGTTCAGTCGTGGCTTCAGGGACAACGTTGTTCTCAGCTGTTGAAACGACGACCAGGTCCGGAACCGGGAAAACAAAAATAAATTGTCCACCGTAACCGATAGCCATGAAACAATCATATAGATTAAATTGCCCAAGCCACCAGAGGTTGGCATAATTGTAATTTTTCAAGCCCCCCCATTCATTTGGATGGGCCATGTCGGTGCTTGGAGACCTGGAAAACAGTACCCAGTCCCTGGGAATAATTTGTTTACCGTTCAGCATGCCATCATTTAAATACATGTAACCAAAGGCAGCCATTTCCCTGGGAGTGATCTGCATTGAATTCCCTCCGAAGTATATCCCCTGGGGGCCCTGTTCCCAGAAATCAATATCAATGCCCATAGGCTTGAAAAGGTTTTCAAAGGCAAACTCATGGGTGCTCATGCCGGTTGCTTCAGTGATCACACCGGAAAGAATGTGGGTGATAAAGGTATTGTACCTCATCCTTTCACCAGGATCATATATCAGAGGGTATTCAATGGTTTCTTTAATCCAGTTATCGGAATTATACAGTTCCATATAAACACTATAATTATCTGATGCTTCACCCTCAATTCCCATTCTCATGTTCAGGAGGTGTTGAATGGTAATGTCATACTTGCGGGGATCTATGCCTTCATAAACATAATCAGGGAAATAGTCCAGCATTTTACTGTCGAGTCCATCAATGTATCCCTTCTGTAAAGCCACTCCGGCAATGGCAGAAAGCATGCTTTTGGAAACGGACATAACATTGTGAGGTTGATCCTGGGTAAATCCGTTATAATATTGTTCCCCAACAATTTTTCCATCTTTAATAACCAGCAAAGCATCGATGTATTCTTTTCCTGAGGCAACAATGAAGGCAGAATCCAATAACTGCTGGCTCATCCCTACCGAGGCAGGTGAGGCTGTTTCCCATTGATATGGAACGAAAATATCTTCCCCGGGATCCCTACTGCAACTAATAAGGATTGCTGATAATAGACAGATGAAGATGGTTCTGTAGTGCACAGAAAATGATCTGGTATCTCCTGATTTTATGCAATAATTATGCCTGGAATTGGCTTTTCGCTGTTGACTATGCCCAAAACCTGTCACCCTTTTCTGTTTTTGATTATCTTTAATGAATGCGACGCACACTTATCTTATTACTGATCTTCACCGTTTTGATTGCCGTTTTTGCTCTTCAGAACAGCGGTGAGGTAGAAATTAAACTCTGGTTCTGGAGCATCAGGACGTCTTTGGTGCTGGTTCTGATCCTTACTTTTGCTTTTGGAGCTCTGGCGGGAATATTGTTCTCCCTTCCGGGCTGGTCCAGCAAACCCTCAAGAAAAAAACAAGATCAGCAAACAACGGCTGTTCCTGATACCGGAAAGGAAAATGAGCCCGAAATTGAGGAAAAGGCAGGAGGTGATCCTGAATTTGAAGATGTGAACGGATAGATTTATTGGCTCTCTCTCTTTATCTTTTCTGTATCAATCTCATATGAAGCCAACTTCCAGGCCATCATCCCTCCTGCAAGCTCGGATACATTGGTATATCCCCAGTCTTCCAAAAACGAACATGCCGCTGTACTTCGCTGATTATCATCACAGTAGACAAATATTGGTTGTTCCAGATCAAAGCTGTCAACGACCGATATAAGACCTACTGAAGATTCTGTGAGTCTGGCCCCATGTATCCTGTCCTTTCGGTATTCCTTCCATGTCCGTGCATCAATGATGAGTGGAACGTCCGTAGATTTTAAACTCAGGTAGAATTCCTCCGGTGTGAGCAGCTGAGATTTTTCCGGGGCAACATCCTGGGCCAAAAGAGATATAAAACTGATTGAACAAAGCATGAAAAATAGTAATATTCGCATAAGGTGTGGTATTAATTCTAATTTATACGAAATTCCCATCAGCTTGTTTCAAACTCCAAGCATAAATATTCCGAGAATCCGACCCTTCAGACATTAAATGAAAAAACCATTATGATAAAGGACTTTATC
>CAZXOJ010000040.1:0-21772 GCA_964642325.1 uncultured Bacteroides sp.
AGGCCTATGGCAAAAACTATGAACTCCCTAACCATCCTTATAATGAAACCTGTGCGGCCATTGCAAATGTGTACTGGAATCATAGGATGTTCCTGCTGCACGGTGATTCAAAATACATGGATGTGCTTGAGCGGGCCCTCTATAATGGAGTTATATCCGGACTATCGCTGGGAGGCACCCTGTTTTTCTATCCCAACACCCTACAGCATGATGGCGAGAACACTTTTAACCAGGGTGTGAACGGTAGGTCCCCCTGGTTCAATTGTTCCTGTTGCCCCTCCAACCTGTCCAGGTTTGTCCCTTCTGTTGCCGGTTATGCTTACGCAAGCAGGGGAGAAAATATCTATGTGAACCTGTTTATGAACAGTGAGGTTTCATTTGAGACCCGGGGAGGCCAGCTGACCCTTTCCCAGGAATCCAATTATCCATGGGATGGAAAGGTCCGCCTGGAGATACTGAACAGCAAACCTGCGAATGCTAACATTTTCATTCGTATACCGGGATGGGCTCAGAACAGGCCGGTCCCATCGGATCTGTTCAGCTTCACAGACAAACAGGAGGAGGAGTTCTCCCTTAAGGTTAACGGGAAAAATATCCAGGCCAAACCAGTGAATGGATATGTAAGCTTGAAGCGTAGATGGAAAGATGGAGATGTTATCGAGTTGAACCTGCCCATGGATGCACAGATCATCATGGCCAATGATAAAGTGGATCAGAAAGCTGGACTGGGAGCTGTCCAGTATGGTCCGATCGTTTATTGTGCAGAGGAAGTGGATAACCAGGTGGATGTAATTGATGCCCGGATTAGTAATAACCCTGTTTTCAAGGAACATTTCCAACCGGAACTGCTGGGAGGTGTCAATGTGTTAGAGGGTGAGGGTCTGAAACTTATCCCATATTATGCCTGGGCAAACCGGGATATAGGTAAGATGAATGTATGGTTCAACAGGTAACAGAGATTTAACCGCCAAAGTGGATCATTTTCTTCTGTTGTCGTTTGTTCCCGGCTATTATGTGGTAAAAATACATGCCACTTGATAATCCGGAAGTATTGAAGGTGACCTTGTATTTTCCAGCTCTCTGAAATTCATCCACCAGGATCTGGACGCTTTGGCCACTGGCATTAAACACCTCCAAATGAACTTTGCCCTCGATAGGTAAACTGTATTCAATAATTGTTTCTGAACTAAATGGATTCGGAAAATTCTGTGACAAAGCAAATCCTTCAGACTGTGTTGTCCAGGTGTCCTCAATACCAGTCAAGAAACCACTGATATCCAATTCGATACTTCTCTCCGGATCCATTCCATATTCCTCCACGATGATCGTATCTCCAACAATAGTGACTGACTCAACACCTTTGTAATCGGAAGGTATTTCTGATAGGAATGTATAGTACGATTTCAATATTGTCGTATCTACATTTACTTCTTCATACAGTTTCTTTCCGAATATGGTATCCATTTCCAGTAATTCAGGCCAGGTCTGGTGGAGTCCTGTTGAACCAAATTCCAATCCCCTGGCAAAAGGTGCATTGCTTTTTAAATTTAACCAGAGATTCAACCATGGATAATCTGAAGTTGGCCAGATATAACCCACCATCAGATTTAATGAAGGATTCACCGCTGTAACCCACCTGAATTCTTCCTTCTCATCCAGGATGAATGATACCACCGACTGCCACCATGTATGATCACCTGTCAGGTATCTTAAATCTGTAGAATCTCCATCAACCATTGCTTCAGGCCATGTGAATACATCCGCAGGAGTTGGAGGCAGGTTCCCTTCCTGTGAATATCCGCTATCCACTTCGGTGTCTACAATGGTAGTTTCATCCAAAAAGGGTGCACCAATGGTAGGATGCTGAACAAGGTTGAAGACTTTCGCGCTATCATTATGATTGGAGATCTCTTCAACAACTTTGAATACTGAAGAATTGCCGTTCAGGTATATTTTTCGATTCAATCCTAATTTTACAATCGGTAAGATGCAGGACATTTCAGCAAAATAGTGATCCTCCTTCTGAATGGGTTCCTGGTGAAGGGTCCAGGATATTTTTGATGCGTTTCCATGCCAGGGAATACCCAGCGCCAGATCTTCCGGAGATGAGGGTCCCCAGCGATCGAAACAAATAAAATGGCCGTATTGATGAATGGGATTTAAATCAATTGTATTGAGACTAAGTTCTGTGATCACTCCTCCGCTTAAGGATATGTCCATCTTCGCAATACCATTATCAAGGGTAACCGTTTGAGCTGACAGGGTAAATGCTATGAGTAGCGTGATTTGTGTAAGGATATATGATTTGTTCATGGTATTTGTTTATTTGAATTCACCAAATGCATAAGGGAGACCCTTAGAATATTCCTGCATAATCAACTTCATTTCTTCCAGCTTATCAGTATACTTTGGATCATTGGCCAGGTTGTTCTGTTCATCCCTGTCATCTACCAGGTAATAGAGTTGATCATCATCATAATAGCCTGGAAATTGTGATTCATTATGATATCTGTCCTTTCCTCTTTTTCCTTCTATGGTGAATTCCCTCCTGTTTTCTGGAGTGATGATCTCATTTACCTTGTCGGGGAATCGCGTGGCAATATATTTCCAATCTTTTGTGACTACGGCTCTTTGGTAAACGACTTCCAGGTAAAGTGATTCATGTACGCTTGGGGTCGTTCCATTTAGTAAGCTTACCCAGCTTTTGCCATCCATTTCATAATGTTCAGGTTGGTCTATACTTGCCAATTCCAGAATTGTCGGGACAATATCCACATTGGTAACCAGTGCATCATACACCAGGCCGGCCTTGATTTTACCTTTCCACATGATGGCTCCGGGTGCATTGGCACCGTATTCATAACAGGTCATTTTTGCACGGGGACTCTGATGGTCACTGGCAAAAACAATAATGGTATTTTCCATCAGACCATATTTTTCGAGTCTCTCAAGAACTGCGCCGATACCATCATCCAACCAGGTCATGGGAGCATTTTCGTCATCAACCCCAGCTGCCCTTGTTCGTTCAAATACAGATTCACGGGAAGCCTGAACACCTGTAATGGGTTCATCCAGCATACCGGCTGCTGTGACCCTTGGATCAGCTTTCAAAGATTTCAGGGGACCTGGAACATGGGGTAGGGTTGGTGCCATATAGAGGAAGAATGGCTTTTCCCTATACCGGTCAATAAAATCAAGAGCACCTTTGGTGATCCACTCCATATTGTGATACTGCATACTTAAGGGCACTCCAATGATATGCATATTGTTCCCATAGAGACTTTCCACATAATCGAAGCCGGCCACATCCTTAACATTCTGCTGCCACTTCCTGTATATTGCCGAAATGGTATCTTTCACTGAAGGATCATCATAGCTTTCATCTCCACCGAGATAGCCAAACTCACCACCCATATGATATTTGCCTACCATGCCGGTTACATACCCGGCATCTTTAAACAGGTGTGCACTTGTCTTTTCTTCCTTGCTTAAAAATGTATTCCACCTGAGGAATGCGGGTTGATCTGTGGGCTGATTTTTCTGCAGTATCTTCGAACGTACGGCATATCTGCCGGTAATCAATGAATAGCGACTTGGAGTACAAACCGGAGAACTCACATAGAACCTGTTAAAACGGGCTCCCTCGTTTGCTATGCGGTCAATACTTGGAGTTAAAACCTTGCCGCCGTACACTCCAATATGTTCGAAGTTGTGGTCATCAGTATATATAATGACCACATTTGGTTTACGATCTTCTTCATTACAACCAGAAGAAATAAGAATTTGTATTATGGCGGAAATGAGAAGCAGTTTTTTCATCTATTGACTAAAGTCTGTTTCCCCGTGAGACAAAGTTCTGGGGTAATTATACAGATCTTTGATCTTCTCAGGGGAATTATGGGTTTCAACCCACCTGCTCCATATCATAAACCATGTCCACATGGGCTGTTGGTCAAGGATTTCCGGTGTAGGAGCTTCTCCAACTTCTCCAAGTGAAATCACCTTTCCTTCCGCCAGTTCAACAAGCTGGTCATGGTGTTCCTGCCTGTAGTCATTATGGTAAACATCTGCCGCAAGTACATCCACATATTCTAATCCCGGGAAATACAATTCGTAGGCATATGCTTCATCATTTTTCCTATCACGCGGTGCATTAGTGTTCCATACCCAGATCAGGTTATTCAGGTTGTGGTGGTTGACATAACGATCGTACATCATCTTCCATAATTTTGCAAATCCTTCTTCCCCTTTTTTGTCTCCCCACCAGAACCAGATACCATTCATTTCATGGTAGGGTCTCCATAACACAGGGATGTTTAGATCTCTCAATTGTTTCAGATATGTGGCAATGGTGTCAGCCCTGTTCACCCATTTGGTATGGATGGCGGTCCCTGGCGTGGTTAGATCTTTCCATTCCTGATCGCTCATCTCTCCCTGGGTACTTGTTTTCCATTCAAACGGGGGATCATCCTGCGGTCTGCCGGTATGCCACATTAAGGTGACAATATATCCATCTTTGTGTCTTTGAATGGCTTCCTGTATCACTGCTTCCGGGTTACCCTCATTATAGTAATTTATGAAATCACTTCCCCAAACAGCAGGAGACTTCCCGGTTAGATCTTCAACATATTTATGCCAGCGGTTCATATCCCTGCTGCCATTATGATGGCCGGATATTATTTTTTCACCACTTATCGAGTATAAATATTCCAACAGAGCTTTTGCTTCTGGTGAAGCATTTTTATTAACCGGTTCAATTTTTTGATGGCAAGAAACCAATGACATTGTCAGGATAAATAACAATGCCAGCGAAATAAGATTTTTCATTGATTTTATGTGATTTAGTGTTGAGGAGCAGATTCAATATTGCGTAAAATTTTAATACCATTTATCAGGGACCTTGCGCTGTGGTAATTTCCTTTCCAGATACCACCTTTATCTGAGTTCACTGCCTCGGGGTCTTCATTCAGTCCCACGATATACCAACCCCCATTCTCATGATCGATCAGGTATTTTTTACAGTAGTCCCACGTCAGCGCAAATTTATCATAATAATCCATTGGATCATCGGGATAGAGACCGGACATGATAAGCATCGTGTTAAATGATTCTGTAGAAACCCAGAATTGAGAATGTTTATTGAGGATGGTCATTTCTTCGTCATCCCCGAAATAATATCCCGCATCATAGGTGGCTCCGATTTCAGGATCCCACCCATTCAAAATGGTATGGTCCGTCATTTTCTTTGAGATCAAGCGTGTCTTTATATCATTTTCAATACCAATTACTTCAGATGCTTCCAGCAATAAATACGCTATTTCAATGTCATGCCCGAAGGAGATATGGTCAAACTGATGTTCATTTCTTCCGCCTTTGTAGGTTTCATCAGTATAATATACAGGAGACCAATCACGCCTGAAGAAAAGGTTCATGTGGCCTTTTTCAGTAGTTATGGTGTCACGGATTAGCACCAGCATTTCATTGATCCTTGATTTCAGATGATCATCTTTCCATACCTTGTACAACTCGGTGAATGCCTCAATGATATGAATGGAACTATTCTGGTCTTTTGGTGGAGCCCCCCTGTGACCTTCAACCAGGGGTGTACCGTCGCTAAGCATGAACTGGAAATACCCGCCATATTCCGGGTCATGGCTGTGCTTGTCCAGCCACTGGAATGATTTGATGGCCAATTCAAGTGCCGAGGAATCTTGTGAGATCTCAAAATAGGCGGCCAGCCCGTAAATAGCAAATGCATTTCCATAGGCCTGCTTTGTTAGTTCATATCTCTCATTCTCCAATACTTTGCCTTCCCGGTTGGTCATAGTGAAATAGCCACCATGATCCTTATCCCACATCACATCCCTGAGGAATTTATAGCCATGTTCACTATACTCTTTATACAGTTTATTTTCAGGATACATCTTGGCCATCTGGGCAGTAGCCCATGTGTGGCGAGCCTGTGTTACAATAAATTTTGCCTGTCTTTCTTTCTGGTTCCAGGCCTTGTCAAAACTGCTTAAGTAGCCGCCGTATTCCTTGTCAATACAAAGAGGATACCATATATCCATCATGCCCTTTGTCAGTACTGCCTCCATTTCATCGGCAATGGCAAGACGGTCGGTGGTTATTCCCGGTTTTGAACCACAGGATGATATCGAAACAGATATTACAGTGATGATCGTAATTATTGTTGTTTTCAGCACGGCAAGTTTATTGTTTATAATCATTTATTATGTTCATCCAATCATCCACATTCTGATTGAACTGTTCTTTCATTCGGTCATTCACAATTTTGCGCATCTCATCCGGCCAGACATCTTTTCCATGGATGGCCCCTAATACTGCTCCCATCACCTGTGCATAGGAATCCGTATCATGCCCGAATTCAATCATCAATTGCATGGAGGCAAGTGGATGATAGTCCACTATCTCAGCACATGTCATTACCACAACGATGGGAACCCAGGCTTCCCACCAATAGGTAGTCTCAAGGTTCTCTTCAAGCAGCGTAAAGAGCTTCGCAATATTCCCCTCAGCCTCTACAACCAAATGATGGGACAGATCCAGCCATTTTAAAAGTTGCCGGTCAACATACAAAACTTCATTGTATTTGTAAGGATCAATGTTTCTCATGGAATTCTCGAAATTCTCCCAGTTTCCATCTGGCTGCAATGTCCTTGCTAGTCCGGCGACAAGAGCGGAATTAATATCCTTTGCGATGCCAATATCAAAATAACCTAATTCGTAAGTTTTCAGGTAGCACCATGCCGGATCGCCCGGATTAAGTGCGGCAATGGGCAAGAAGGGCATCTGGCCTTCCATGGTCGGGATGCCGCCCCAGATGCGTTCTACCGGAAAGGCGTTTTCTCTTTTTCCAAGGGCCCAGTTTGTCGCATATGCTATTTCCGGGATCCACTCGTCATAATTGTCTTTGTATTTTTCCGGTAGGGTTTCCCTGAAATCCAAAACCGATTGGGCGAAGTTCTGTTGGGTCAATTCTCCGTCATAGTTTTGAAGTGTATTGAACAGGATCAGTTTAAATCGTGTATCATCTGTTATGGTGCCTTCCGGTCCGTATGGTTCCCATTGTGCGAATGGTTCCACATCCTTTGGATAAGGCCTTAGCTTAAACAGACCGCCCAATGCCTCAATTCCCTCTTTGGTAATTTTCTGATCAGTGGTACTCCAGTAGCTTCTTTCAGGAGGAACCACAAATTCTACCGGTCCGCCGGCTGCATCACCAATCGCTGAACCAATTAGCATACCCTCAATTTTTGATTCCAGCGATGGTATTGATTGGTCTTGACCGAAAATATTCGGTATCCAGGTAAGCATAAGGAGAAAGGTCAGGGACCAAAGCTTACTAACTATTGTATGGCAAAAGTTGGGGATCATGTTTTGGATCTAAACTTATTTTTGATATTCCTGCCTCCTTTTTGTAGATTTTTTCCAGCCCTCTTCTTCCGATCCGCCAAATGTTGCATGCCATTCTGCACGCCGGCTTACTCCTTCACCACCCCAGGCATAACTTGGCGGTGCAACCGGATTATCAGACAGGTTTGTTACGCCCTCCGGAAGCATTGATTTCCATCCCGCATTGAGTTGCTCGGATAATTCGTTCAATATTTCAGCATTCTCGGGTTTCATGGCAAGGTTTATTGATTCAGTGGGATCCTTTTCATAATCAAATAGTTCCTGCGCAATGATCTCGCCGGTGACGTTATTAATCCATTCAGTATATCGGTACTTTGCTGTCCGCAGGCTTATCCCTTCCCTGTCTGCTATCAAACCGCGGGGCTGCTGGCTGATGGCACCTTTTTTCCATGGGGTTCCAGGATCTTTAATAACTGGCTTAAAACTTGTGCCTTCAAGGTATTGAGGGACTTCTAAGCCAGCTAAATCTACCAGGGTCGGGAATATGTCCACAGCTTCAACCAAGGCCCTGGTTTCCAATCCGGTTTTAATGTGATCTTTCCAGGAAACGATGAGTGGCACCTGTAAACCCTTTTCGTAAAGGTTTGTCTTTCCCCAGTAATTATGTTCACCCATTAGGAAGCCATGATCAGACACAAACAGCACAATGGTCTCTTCCTCAAGTCCGCTCTCTTTGAGGGCATCCATCACCAGACCGATCTGTGCATCCACAAAACTGGAACTGGCGTAATAGGCGTGCCGGATCATTTTAGCATAATCATCGGAAAACGGAACCAAAGGATCATCGGTTTCCCATTCATACTGGTTCAGGTAATAGCGGTCAACTGCAAAATCCGGCGAACCCTGGGCCAGATTTTTCGGCACCGGAAGTGCAATATCCTTTTCTTCATACATATTCCAGTATTTTTCCGGGGAAGCAAAGACAAGGTGCGGCTTATAGAAACCGGCCACATAAAAGAAAGGCTCGGATGACACTGTGTTGCTCAGGATGGCTAAGGCTACCGAATCGGCAACTTTGAAATCGGCATATTCTGAATCTCCATGAAAAGTTTTCTCAATAGGCGGCTTGGGTCCACCATTTTTTACACTTTCAATGATAGCATCAGTATAGTATCTACCTTTTATTTTGGGCTTGTAAGTTGGATTCTCATCTTCAATACCATGATGGACTTTCCCAAACTGCTTTACATCGTAGCCATTCTTAGCAAAGAACCTGGATATAGTGCCATACCTGGGCATTACCTCTTCTAAAAAGTAGTGGCTGTAAGGGTAATCCACACCAGTAGAATTTGGACGGAGTCCGGTTAAGAAACTTGCCCTGGAAGCAGCGCAAACAGGCTGCTGCACATATGCGTTGTTAAACTGAATACCGCCTTTCGCAAGCTGGTCAATATTAGGGCTTTTAATCGGGCCTCCATAACAATTTATATCCACGTTCATATCATCAATAATGATGAAGAGAACATTTGGTTGAGATGAATTTTCTCCACCAGATTCATTGCCACCACAGGACACCAGTGCCGTTGTGAGTAGCATGAACAACAAGGTGTTATGTTTAAGAATTGTTTTCATGGTATATTTCGGATTATATTATCAGGACACACTTCCTGCTCATTTTCTCTCAAACATAAGTAAACGGACATCCATTACCGTTTGGCCAGGTTTTTCCAATGCCTTTAGAATTAACTGACCAGGGCCTTTATGGAGGTGAATGCTGCCAAGTTTTAATGGTTTAAAATCTTTCACATACGATTCACCTCGTTGGTTGGTCCGATCGTTTTCCATCCCTCTTAACGGCGGGTCAAAGGCTGTTTCTATCCGCCCTTTCAGGCTGTTATCACCAAATGTCAATTCAAAGAGAGAACCCTCATCCCCCTCCGGGCATGTATAGTACAAAGTAACATCAAAATCTCCTTCTTCAAGTACTTCCACATCCCAGGTAACCTTGTCATCAAGATTAATCCAGTTTGTGAAAAAAGAGCAGTTCGGCCACCTGTTAGAACGTTTAATATTGCCATATGCAATCCCGTCGCGCGCCGGTATCTGTGTATACTTTGCCCCCGGGTACCCAATTGGAAATGAACGTACATCCCTTTCTGGCAATTCAGCAACAACATCATCGATGTACGCTGCTCTGGCTTTTAGTAATTCTTTCCGGATTTCAGGAAATTGTTCTGACACATTTACCTGCTGTCCCCTGTCATTTTCAATATCGAACAAAGTGCCTTTGGCATCGAGCCTGAATTTTTGGTTTCTGACACTGATCCTGTCTTTCCATTGATTGAAAATATACCTGTTGCTCCAATCGGGATCTTCCTCTAGCAATAGGGGTTTGAGGCTTATTCCATCGAGAGGTTTCTTGTTGTTATGACTAATCCCGGCCAGTTCGGTTAAAGTGGGCAGCAAATCTATCACAGAAACTATTTCATCAATAATCAAACCTTTTTCTATTTGTGCAGGCCACTTCACAAATAGCGGAGTTCGGACACCTCCTTCGTCTGTGGATCCTTTGCGCCCTTTCATGCCTCCATTCCAGCGCCAGCTATTGGGGCCGTTGTCATTGAAGTAGACGACGATTGTATTGTCATCTATTCCAAGCTCTTCCAGCTTATTTACGACACGACCAACATTCCAGTCTATGTTCTCACACATCGCCAATGCCGCTTTTGTAAATATGATATTCTCTTTATCAGGATCATTGGCTCGCATCTCAAGATCCATATTTTCAAACTTTGTATACCACTTGTCAGGTACCTGCATGGGACTGTGCGGGGTATTATAGGGGAGATAGAGTAAAAATGGCCTGTCCTTATTCGTCTCAATAAATTCTATTCCGTGGTTTGTCAAATCATCCACCAGGAAGTCTTCCCCTTGGACTAACGCTCCATTATGTTCGAGCATTGGGCTAAAATAATTTCCCCAGTGGCCCGAACAAAACCCATAATAATCGTCGAAGCCCCGCGAGTTAGGGTGGTAAGGTGGCTGCATCCCGTTATGCCATTTGCCGTATGCAGCCGTAGCATAGCCCGCCTGCTTAAACACTTCTGCAATGGTAGTCTCATCCAGGTCAAGTCTTTCGCCGCCAGCAGAAGTACTGTATACCCCTCCCCGTGTATGGTACCTGCCCGTTAATAGTTCTGCCCTGGTGGGAGAGCAAACAGCCTCCACATAAAAATTATTGAAAAATGCCCCTTTGCCGGCAAGCTTGTCAATATTGGGAGTGGCAATGTTGGTGTTCCCTGAGATGCTGAAATCACCCCAACCCTGGTCATCCGATAAAAAGATCACCACATTGGGTTTGCCTGGGTCCTTTGATCTGGCCTGCCGACATCCAATTAAGATGCTACAGAGAAGTAAAACCAGGCAGGTATGCTGACGGAACATTTTCATTCTGATGCCTTTTGATTGATTTCAATTGCAATTGAGCAGGCATATTTACAGGGCTGCTCTGACGGAAGCCGGATAATGACATCGTCACCCTGTTGCTTCCATTCCAAGGCTTTGGCGACACCCAGCATCCGGATTTTTGATTTTTTCTTGGCATGAAGACCCGGGATGGTCAGCGATTCGCCCGGCCAGCCAAAATGTATGGCGTATACTGTCCCTTCATTTTGTGTAAAATATACCGGACCATTGGATTGGGCCACATCCACCGTCTGATGAAAACGCCACATCCAGTGTCTGGATCCATCGTGTCCAGGGGGTGCCTTTTGATTGGGCAGCCGTATGGCACCCGCATCCGCTGGCAAATAGGGTCTTGTTTGATATATGGCCTCGCCATTCACAGCCAGCCAGTCTCCAATCTCCCACATTTGCTCCCATGCCTTTTGAGTATTGACCATCTGCACACACCAGCCACCTCCTATACTTACATTGTAAACGAATAATTGAAGCAGTTCCTCCACGGGCTTATAAATCCATGTCCATTGTGTGCCGTCACGTTTATGAATGCCAAATTCATTGACCCAGCAGTTCCATTCGTTCCGGATGTTATCCCAGTTAATGAAGTGCTTGGGAGACACAGCACTCATGGTAAAGCCTTCCCCTTCAAGCACATCACCATACTTCAGCGATTCACGGGTATCGACCCCCAGGTCCTCATTTACCCAGACTTCTTTGCCCAGGGAATCGGAGCGGTTGTAGTACCAAGCAACGAGTTCAGGGGTTTTGAAATAGGCACTTGGAGCCTGGCAACCATCGAAAAATAAAAAGTCGGACCCCATGATTTCCACCTCACTTTTCACCTTGTGCTGCCACCAATCCACATAGCCCGGGTCGCCCATGGAGGGCAAGCCCTCTCGCCGCAGAAGGTTGTAGTGAAGTCCCACCTTAAAACCATTCTTCCTGGCCACTTCCACTTCGCCTGGCATCATACGCAGACCTTCTGTTCCCGGGTAGGCTGCCTGCAGCATGGATACCAGGTATTTTGCACCGGTTCGTTTATAAGCCTGCATGACTTTCTCCAGGTCATCGGCAGGTTTCATATCCCAAACATAGGGGATGCCACCAACCACCTTTACCCCGTCTTTGTGACTGCGGAGCGCTTCATCCGATTCATCGAAGCCAAGCTGACGGGCACGCTGATTGGCACGGGACCAGTGGTACCACAGCTCGTCATCAAATTCCATGGGTTCCCCAACAAACTGGATGCCGATCTTAGCATCCATAAGCCACCCTGGTGTTTCATGTTTCGAAATGCTTTCCAGGGTGGGCTGCCATTTCTGGTGATCGCCCATTCCATCTTGTGATATGGCCACCAGGGGCCACATAACCATGATGAGTATACCTAACAATGATTTCATAAATTAGTCTGTACCCTGATGAAATCCTATAGAGATGAAGTTTAATACTTCAGGCAAAGATTTTCTCCAATAGGTCCAGTTATGTTCTCCGTCACGGATCCTGAACTCATGAGGGATCTCATTTTTCCTCATGGAAATATGTACCAGGGAATTACCCTCATAGAGAAAATCATCATCACCACAATCTATGTACCAACGTACTCCTTTTTTCTGGTCTTCCGGGATATTCTGTATCATCTCGTGAATGTTGTATTTTTTCAGCCATTGTTCAACCTGGGCTTCTGTCGCATTGGCCATGCCCCTTCGTTCCATATAACTTTTCACACTCTCCTTATCAATAATACGCGCGGATGCACTCAGCGGACAGGCAGAGGCAAACAAATCAGGTCGATGCAGCGCATAATAGTATGTTCCTCCGCCTCCCATTGATAGTCCCGCCACAGCACGATACCGTTTTTCGCCCTTGATACGATAGGTTTTCTCTACATATGGCATAAATTCATCGAAGAAAAAATCTTCATATCGCCACTCTCCTGTTGCATCATTTGTATATCCTCGTTTTCCTTCATTCGCATCGGGCATGACAATGATCATTGATGTTGCTTCTCCTTTCTTAATCGCTTGATCAGCAATATGTAATACCTCGCCAAACTGAACCCACCCGGTCTGGTCATCACCGCCACCATGAAGCAGGTAGAGCACCGGATAACTACGTTGTGAGGTTTCATAATCGGGTGGAAGATAGATGGCGTATTTCCTTTCCATTTGCAGGATCTCACTTTGCATGGTGAGGTTGTCGAAAACTTTACCGGTTTGTGTAAAACCAAAAGCCGGGAGTAATAAGAAAAGTACGATCAGTTGCTTTTTCATAGTAACAGGGTTATTCATTTTTATAGTCTTGTAAGGGTAAGTGTATGAATGTCTAACACCGTATGGCCAGGGATTTCAAGAGCCTGTAAAGTCAGGGTGCCTGTTCCCGGTTCAAGGTCAATGGTGCCTAGCTGAAGGACAGCCCAATCTTTAGTATAGGATTCGGTCCTTTTCACACGGTCATTCTCCATACCAGTCAGTGGCGGGTCATGGCCCCGGGTTACACGAGCTTCAACAGTTTTTCCGTTCAGACTTAACCTGATTAGGGAACCCACATCAGCATGGGGGCATGTATAGTAGATCTCAGCTTCGAATGTTCCCTCTCCCTGGATCTCAACATTATAGGTGATGCGGTCCTCAGTGGATGTCCAGTTCTGCAAAAAGGAACAGTTGGTCCACCTGTTGGAGCGCTCAATTCCTCCTTCGATTTGGGCAATGCCTACTGGCAAATTGTTGTAACGGGTAGCTGGGTGACCAATGGTATGGGGGCGGGGTGGAAACTCGATGGCCATCACATCTGATCTGAACCGATTTACAGCCTCGGTAAGTTCGGAAAATACTGCAGGATAGGTATCATTTACTATGGTGTTCTGTCCAGGATCATTTTCAATGTCAAAGAGATTTCCCTGGTGATCAAGTCGAAACTGCTGGTTGCGCGCGCTTACCTTGCCCCTCCATGCGTTGATAATAATCCTCTCATTCCAGTTGGCTGGATTGCTTGTAAGAATCGGAGCCAGGCTGATACCGTCCACGGAATCAGGAACAATGCCGGAGATACCTGTAAGATCGGCCAGGGTAGGTAGAAGGTCAATTACAGAGGCGATTTGTGGAATCGATTTACCTTTCGGGATATGGTAAGGCCAGCGGATAAACATGGGTACACGGACCCCACCCTCGTTGGTGGAACCTTTCCGGTCCCTTAATCCATCGATCCATCGGTAGCTGTTCGGTCCGTTGTCACTGAAATAGACCACGATGGTGTTTTCAGCAAGGTCCAAATCCTCCAGCTTCTGCATTAGCCGGCCCACATTCCAGTCAATGTTTTCGCACATAGCCAGGACTGCGCGGGTAAAATCCAATTTGTCCTCTCTATAATGGTGGCGCATGACCAGGTCTTTGTCCTTGAAGCGGTCCCAATACTGGTCAGGAACCTGCAGGGGTGTATGAGGAGTGTTGTAGGGGATATAACAAAAGAAAGGATTGCCCTTATTTTTTTCAATAAAAGCCATGGCCTTGTTGGTAAAGTCATCGGCAATAAAACCATCTCCCTTTACTACTTTTCCGCAGCTGTCGAGCAGGGGACTGAAGTAATTGGCCCAGGAACCCTCAATCATGCCGTAGAATTCATCGAATCCCCTTCCGGTGGGATGATAGGGGTATTCGCTGCCATTATGCCATTTACCAAATGCACCCGTGGCATACCCGGCATCCTTAAACAGGTTCGCAATGGTAACCTCACCCAGGTTCATACGTTCCTTACCATGGTCTATGTAGGTAACTCCCAACCTTTGGGAGTAGCGGCCGGTAAGGAATTCGGCCCGTGTGGGTGAGCATACAGGTGCCACATAGAAATGTTGCAACCTGGCTCCCTGAGCCGCCAGGTTGTCGACGTTGGGAGTGGACAGGTTGGTGTTCCCCTGTACACTCAGGTCGCCCCAGCCCTGATCATCCGTTAATATAACGATAACATTGGGCTTCGTTTGTGTAAAAGCGAATGAGACCCCAATTAAAAAAAGAAATGAGGTCAGGCAACTCAACTTCCAAATTATTTTTTTCATTATTATAAGCCTATTTTAAATTGGTGATCTCAGTTTCTATTCGGTATATCTCGTAAACTGACCCCTTCCGAAGCTTGTTACACCGGCATCAGTCCCAATCCATACAACTCCTTCCTCATCGATCGTTATACATAAAATATTATTACTTGTTAATCCGTCCTTTTCGGTAATAGAGAGCATTGATATGTTATCAAAAATGCTAATTCCGCCTTTTGTGCCGAACCAGACATTTCCCCTATTATCGGCCGCAATTGCCTGGACAAAATTGTCAACTAATCCGTTTTCTTCATTAAAAACTGCCCAGTTTTCAAGGGTATTGTATCCAATGTGCCTTGCCACTCCGGCGTCGGTTCCAAACCATTGTGTTCCATCAGGTGCGATACAGATACTATAAATATTGTCAGAAGGAATTTTAATGGGCCCCCATTGAGCATATTCTGAAGCTCCTGAAATAGCATCCACGTCATTGCGAAAAACACGGGCTACTCCTGCCCCTTTTGTAGCTACATAAAGAGAATCGCCATCAAGGCTGGTGGCCATAGAAGTTATCGGAAAGTCTTCAAACAGGGATTCAGGGTATTTTCGTTGATAGGCATAAGTGAGCCATTTGTTGTTATAAAAGGCTGAAATTCCTTTATCAGTCCCAAACCAACGCAATGATTCTTTCCCGACAGTTACTGAAACAACATTTTCACTATTAATAGTTGAATTCTCTGAATAAAAAGTAGTTGCTCCCGACCTGGCATCCACTGGTATGGATGCAACCGTAGCACCCATCGGAGTTGCTAACCACAATTCCTTGCCATATTCAGAATAATCGTAAGCTACATCTTTTAAGTCCTGAGTAGGTATTCTACTGTTCTCATTATGAATGTTCCATACTTCCCCGTCGAAGCTCACAACTCCTTCTTCGGTCAGGAACCATTTTATATTGTCAGCATCCACCGTAACCGCATAGAATTTCTTAGCATGAAAAGCCCCATCAAATGAACGGTCAACCACTGAACGTACCCTTATACTCTTTGATTCCGGATTACTGGATGTAGATGCTGGATTTAATTCTGAAGAAACGTTGTTACTTTCATTATTAGCGATAATAACAGGAGCATCCGGGTGCCAGTTTTCACTGGTAGTGACTTCAGGCCCGTCTCCCCCTATTAATGTATCGGGAATGGATATAAGTTCAATACCTTGTGAGAAGCCAAGATTTCGGGAATACTGTTTTTTTGCAGCATTGTTCCAATGTTCATGAACACCAAGGCTGCCAAGGGGCTTGCCAGAATTATCAGGATCGTAGATGATTCCGCTTGGCCAATTGGATGCATCAGCAGCCTGATGAAGGTAATCATCCACGCCATTTACATTTGACATTAGTCCATGGACATTATTTGCCGCATTGTGCTCATAGGTTCCATTCCATTCGGTGCGTATAAAGTCAAAACACACCGATTCAAGGGCTACCTGGTCCTGCGATAAGAATATTGAATTGCTCCAGTCTTTATTAAAAGGAGGCATAAAATATTTAACCGGGACTTTCGTCTCTATCGAACCTCCACCATATAATCCATCAACCACATAGAGAAGTGTATTCCGGCCGAGATATTTACTTCCCATCAGGTCTACCATCACCCGGTATTTCCTGTACCCAGCGTTGGTAGGGCTACCTACTGAAAAAGGCGATATCAGGGAATAATGCATATGAAAAGCTGATCTCCTGGCATGTGACCCAAAATGATTTTTAGCGGTAAGTGAAATTCCCGCGCGGCCATGAGGTTTCAGATTGGCCACATTGATCAGGTAATCTGCATTCTCAATGATATCAAACAATTTATCACGCTGGGTTTTGTCTGAATAGAAAATGAGATCTTCTTCAGTAGGACTGATCAGGGTTCTTCCATAAAGTGCGTATGATTTATCTATATAAACTACCTCTGGAAACTCAGTTACCCAGGCGTCATAATTGTGGCCAAAAATGTGACTGATAGGATCGCCGATGGCTATGTCTTTTTGATCGACTCCAACCACGTAAACCAGTTCACGCAAGATTTCCAGTACTACGTTTGGATAGGTCTCGCATGTTCCATATTTACCTTCTTTCGCTTTCTGGCTTTCAGTCCATCTCTTCGGGATATCGAAACCGCTCTTTGAATCTATCCTTCTTAGCTTGCCATTGGCGGTTCCCTGGTTAATTTTTATAAAAAACTTCTCACCCCTGGTATATCCTTTGTCGTTCATACTCTTTTTGGAATTGAAAGAGCGAAAAATGGCATCCCAGGATTCGGACAAATTTGTCATGCCACCCAGTTTTGTAATTCCATCGACAACCATCTTGTTAACAACCCCCTGGGTGGTATTTTCAGGTTTAAATAGATCAAAGGCATTGATACAACCCTCATTGGTTGCTTTTGGGTTCCAGACCCAGACTACCCGTCCCGGATTAACGCCATTCCCTTTTCCCATTGGTTGGTTTGGTCCGTCTACCGGCCCTGATATTTCCAGACTGTTTGCATAAGAGTTAAG
Organism: uncultured Bacteroides sp.; assembly: GCA_964642325.1. Taxonomy (GTDB): domain Bacteria; phylum Bacteroidota; class Bacteroidia; order Bacteroidales; family SM23-62; genus SM23-62. The sequence continues at coordinate 17,408 of CAZXOJ010000040.1, forward strand.
AGGATCCTGGCTAATAATGACCAGTGCAAGCAGTGCGACAAATAACATTGAACCTGCAGCGATATATCTGGCTCTCAAGAAATTTCGCCTGGCTTTTCGTATAATAACAGCAAACCCTACAAGTGTAAGCAGGTAAACTACAAATCCCGACATAACGGGTGCTGCAATCCTCATGCAGGGATATGCTGCCCGGGATGGTTTGGGGATAACCCTGATTAAAAACCAGCCTGTAGAAATGACCCCCATTACTATTAAGAGTAATTTTGGAGGTAAATGGTGGTCCTTCAGCCAATCACTGATCTGGCTTAATCTTCCATTCAGTTTAGAAATGTCAAACGCTATTTTCATATGAACTTTTTCCTAACCATTGCAATACCGCACAGGTTCATTTGTGATTTTATTACTATTATAATTTAACTCCAAATCCTGTCGTGTGAACGTTTTTCATTCCATTCATCAGTTGGGGCAAAAAAACTTTTATCCCTTCGGTCTAAATGTTCCTTAATCACATCTTCATTTAATTCAATCCCTAAGCCTGGGGATTCGGGAACAGGAGAAAATCCCTTTTCAATGATTGGATTGCCGTCTGTCATAATCACTAAATCTTCCCACCAGGGTAGATCTACAGAATGATGTTCAAGGGCTAAAAAGTTCTGCGTAGCGGCAGCACAGTGTACATTTGCCATAAACGAAACCGGAGTCCCTGCCTGGTGCATGGCCATTGCCACCCCATTTTCTTCAGCATAATCACCAATTCGTTTAGTCTCTAGCAATCCGCCCGACGATGCCAGATCAGGATGAACGATATCAACCGCATGGATATCGATAAGCGGTTTGAAATGTTTTAGCAGGTAAATATCTTCACCGGTGGTGGTAGGTGTTTCGAGTGCGTCGGTAATGGTTTTCCACTGGTCTGTATATTCCCATGAAACCATATCTTCCAGCCATGCCAGCCTGTACTTCTCAACAGCCTTTCCCAGCCGGATGCCGTTATTCAAATCGAAATGTCCATAATGGTCTGTCGATATAGGAATATCCCAGCCAATGAGATTACGCGCCTCTTCTGCAATTTTGACCAATTCTTCCAGTCCTTTATCTGTTATTTGTATCTGGGTAAAAGGATGTTTTGTATTTCCGTAACCCAGGTATTGGCTAAGATCATACTGTCCTCCCCTCCAGAATTCATGATTGACGAGGGTGTCTGGAATGTGCCTGATTGAATTTATGGAAAGATCCATTTTTAGCCAAGTATATCCCTGATCCTTAATGCGATACTTTACACGTTCTATTTGTTCTTCTCGATTTTTCCCACCAGGTGTATCAGCGTATAACCTTATGCTATTACGATATTTTCCTCCCAATAATTGATATGCAGGAACTCCATATGCCTTACCGGCAATATCCCAAAGTGCCATTTCAACAGCACAAACACCGCCAGCCTGACGGCCTTGTCCGCCAAACTGCTTAATTATTTTAAAAATCATTTCTACATTGCACGGATTGAGTCCAAGAATCCGGCTTTTGAGCATCAGGGCATAACGTACATCGGCTCCGTCTCTTACTTCACCCAATCCGTAAATTCCCTGGTTTGTATCAATGCGAATAATAGCAGTGCCTCCGAGGACTGATGTCACGGCATAACGCATGTCCGTTATTTTTAAGTCAGAAGGCTTTGATGCCCGTGATACTTTGGCAGTGGTTCGGGCGAGGGTATCTTCAATTGACAAATTCATTATACCGCCCAGGGCGATTCCTCCGAGTGCCGTTTTTTTAAGAAAATTTCGGCGATTATTACTTGTGGCAGGATTATCTATTTCAGCCTTAATGGTCTCATTTTCATTATGTTCATTTTTTTTGTTTTGTGCAATTATTTGATCAATCATTCTTTTCATAGGAAGGTATTTTTGTGGATTAAATAATATGTGTATTCTATACAAATATCAGTTTTTTTTGACATTATGAATAATAGGATTGATAGTATTCTTAATTCGATCTGGGCAGTTCTAAAATAAATAAGCGTATAATCATCGCTTTTTTGCCTCATTTGCTTTAACAAAAAAAAAAAAGGGCTATATTGCTTTACCTAATACCCAATGTTGATATATTCACTATGGCACGTTACACCTAATAACGACCGTTTTGAACAACAATGAAAAGACAGAACCAATCTAACCTAACAGACCAAAACTATGAATGATTCTACCCGAAGGTTGATTTTATTTATCTCCCTGCTTGCTATTCTTCCCGGTATGCTGTTCGCACAAGGATCAGGGTCCGTCAGAGGTAAGGTAATTGATGCCATGACAAATGAGTCTCTGCCCAGTGCTAACATCGTCATCAAGGATCCCTTTGTTGGGACTATCTCCGACTTAAATGGGGATTATGTGCTGAATAATGTTCCTTCTGGCTCTCAAACCATACATGTAAGTTACATGGGCTATAAGGAACAGGAATTTGCTGTCGATATCATTGCTGGTGAAACACAAACATTGAATATAACTCTGGAAGTATTATCGATAATGGGTGAGGAGATTGTTGTTACGGCACAGGTTTATGGTCAAAGGGCTGCCATCAACCAGCAGTTTGCTGCCCTTACGGTAAAAAATGTAGTATCGTCTGAAAAAATTGAAGAATTGCCTGATGCCAACGCAGCGGAGGCGATTGGAAGACTGCCGGGTATTTCTCTAAAAAGAAACTCAGGAGAAGCCAATCAAATTGTGATCCGTGGTTTGTCGCCAAAATACAACAATATAACTATTGAAGGGATCAAGATGTCTTCCACCAGCGATTTTGACAGAAGCGTCGATTTAAGTATGGTACAGAGTGAACTGCTTTCCGGTATTGAAGTATCAAAATCCCTGACTCCGGATATGGATGCCGATGCCCTTGGTGGCACTGTTAATCTCAGGCTACTGGAAGCTCCCAATGTGAGGAAAATCAGTGCTGTAGCCGAAGGTGGCTATGCCAATATCAGCCAGGATTTCAGTAATTATAAATTCACGGGTAGTGTCAGTGACAGGTTTTTCGACAAAAAATTTGGTGTGAGCCTGAAAGCATCGCATGAAAAGAAACAAATGCCATCCCACCGATTCAATGCGGGGTATTCGGGAGCAGAATGGCAATTTGAGACAGATCCGGATGATCCGACAATAAAAACTGATTCTTCATTAAATGTCAGAACACAGAATACGACCTTAATTGAAAGACAGCAAATCCGGAAGAGGACCAATGCCAGCCTGATCCTTGATTATCGTAGTGACTGGTATGAAGTGAAATTATTCAATCTGCTTGGCATTAAAAATGACGATGTCACTAGCAGGGATAGCCGATATATGTTCAATCCACAGGGCACTCCGGCAAACTTTCAACATACTGTAAGAGATGAAGAATGGAGAACAAATACCCGGACACACACCTTACAAAATACCTTCCGCTTCGGTAATTCGAAAATTGACCTGGATCTGTCGACTACTCATGCAGAGGTGACCCAAGATGAACAATATTTTCCATTGATTGAAGAGAATGATTATCAGTTGAATCAAAATTCGCTGATATATGCGCTGCCCGCTTCAGTACTGGATAAGGTTGGCGGCCCTGATAGTTTGAGACTGCAGGATTCCTATTTGCAGGCATTTAATACGGGCGATCGTAGATTAGAAGATGATAGCTATGACGTAAAAATTGATTATGAACTGTCATATGCTTTCGGGGGACTTTCCGGCAAGCTTCAGCTGGGAGGGAAATTTCACCAGCTGACCAGGACAAGTAACGGAACATCAAGGATTTGTAGCTTTCAATGGGGAGGGTCGGTAGCAAGGCGCCAGGCATTGCTATCAATGTTCCCGGATATAACTACTACCATTGGGTCCCAGCGGGGAATTAGCGCCCATAATTTTGTAGATGCAGGGTATAATCCCGGTGAATTCCTTGATGGCAGGTATGAGCTTGGATGGACGGCGGATATTGATTTACTAAAAGATATGCAAGGACAGTTTTACCCGGTTAATGGACCGGGTACTACCTCTAATCTGTATTTTATCAGGGGTGTAGAGAGTTATAGAAGGGATTATGAGACTTCGGAAAGACTCTATGCCGGATATATCATGACGGAATTGAATATTGGGCCAAGGCTGATGCTTCTGCCCGGAGTTCGATATGAAAGAATGAACACTTCATACCAGGCTTGGCATATAATTACTAACAGCGGCGCCACCGGCATTGAACCAAATCCAGATTCAGTGGTTACCAAAAGGGAAAACATGGCCTGGTACCCCTCACTGAATATAAAGTTTAAGGCCACGAATAATATCAGTATACAGGGAGCGGTCTATAAAAGTACCACAAGACCAAGTTTTCGAAGGATGT
>CAZXOJ010000041.1:0-3474 GCA_964642325.1 uncultured Bacteroides sp.
CAATGTACTGAGTTTTGCTGTCTACTATAAGATCTCCGGTAATAAATCCCGCTAATACTTCAATCAAAGTTTATTCATTTGTCTTTCAAAGGGTAGTATACCGTCGCTGCATATTCCGCATCGTGAAACATGTAAGGCTCCTTTATACTTCCCTTTGAAAGAATATTGGATTATCGATTGAATGAGTCATGACGTGGGGATTTTTTATTGGGTATCTTAAATAAGCTGCCTAGCGTGTTTCGCAAAGCGGAATATGCAGCAGTGTTTTAAGATACCCAATAAAAAAACCTCCCTTCTGATGAAGAGAGGTTGTTTGCTGTAGGAGAAGGATTCGAACCTTCACGGAGTGGTTAGCCAATTGATTTTTCCCAATCTCTCCGCCCCCGAGACAGGAGGGTGTGTCTGCCAGTTTCACCACCCTACAGTGTTTGTGTCTCAATGACATTACAAATATACGCAGAAGATTAATAAATTGTTATATTCGCAATGTTTTTTAACTATTATTGCTTATTTCACAATATATTATTATTTTTGTTGTCATATTAACATTTTTCTGATTGAATGATGGGGGAAAAATACGGAATTGACAAACTGGACAGGGAGATCCTGGAGATATTAATGAAAGATGCAAAGATCCCCTATACGGATATAGCTAAAAGGCTTATCGTATCAGCAGGAACCATTCATGTCAGGATGAAAAGAATGGAAAGACTCGGGATTGTCAAGGGGGCTACCCTCATCCTGGATGTTGCGAAAATCGGTTATGATATGACAGCATTTGTGGGTATTTACCTGATCAAAGGATCTGTATATAAAACAGTAATCGATGAAATTGACAATATTCCTGAAATCGTGGAAGGCCATTATACAACTGGAGAATACAGTATATTTGCCAAAGTGATTTGTAAAAACACGGATCATCTCCGTGAGGTAATTAACGAAAAATTGCAGCCTGTCGACGGAGTGAGTAGAACAGAAACCATTATCTCACTGGGAGAAAGTATAAAAAAGCAGGTGCCAATCTTTTAAAATCATGCTGGCATGATAAAACACTGGTTTGATGAACTTGAAGATCTTTTAAGAAACGGGGTCACCCCCGAGCAGAAGATCTTTGCCAACCGCTATGCAAAAAAGGCCAAATTCCATATTGATAAGGTCCTGAAAGGCGCTGACAAAGAAGCTGTAGAGACCAGGGAGATGGCCAGTTCATTTTTTCGATTGCTGGAACATAAGCTGAAACTCAATGAACGAACAGATCCCCCCAGTAAAGAGGAAGTGAAAGCTGCTGTGGGACAGTTGAAGGATGTCGGACGCTTTTCCATTTTCGTTACAGCTGTAATCCTGCCAGGGGGTGTGATCTCTTTGATCGGGCTCGAATTGCTGGCAAAAAAGTATGGGATCAATTTCTCTCTGATCCCCTCTGCTTTTAAAAAGAAGAAAAAAGAAGATGATCCATCACGGCAAGAAAATCATCCCCGGCAATTGAGCCCTGGGGAATCCGAACCTGAACCTCCCGAATAATCAAGGATATTTTCCCTTTTGTTCAATCAGCCATTTTGTATATTCGTAATAGTATTACGAGTAGAAAAATCCCCTATGCTATTAAATTACCTGAAGATTTTCCTCCGGCAATTTTCCCGGAACCGGACCTTCACTGTTATTAATTTAATCGGGCTCGCAACCGGACTGGCCTGTTTTGTCCTTATCCGGCTTTATGTGATCAACGAGACCAACTACGACCGGCATTATAAGGATGCAGACAATATATATAGGCTGGCCATGAAAGGAGAAATGTCGGGTTTCTCCTTCGAATCTGCAGTTATTGGCGGGCCTTTCGGTAAGATAGTTCGGGAAGACATCCCAGAGGTAATACATTCCACAACCTTTTATAAGCTACCAAGGTCAGCTCTGCTAAAAAAGGATGATAACAACTTTTATGAAGACAATATCATCTATGTGGATTCTGCCTTCCTGGATTTTTTTTCCTATGAGATCCTGCTGGGCAATCCTGAGGAAATGTTCAAGGCACCCTATTCAATGGTCCTGACAAAGAGTGGTGCAAGGAAGTATTTCGGCGAGGAGAATCCCATTGGACAGGTGATCAATTGGAATAATAGCCAGGATTACACAGTTACTGGGGTAATTGCTGATCCAATACATAATTCACACCTGGACATTGATATTCTTGCCTCATTCAATACTTTGCTTGAACAGTCTGTTTACCGGAACCTGCTGACTACAGTTTTTGCCTTTGTAACATATAATTATATCAAGCTAGAACCGGGGGCCAATTTAGTAAAGGTCGATACCATAATCGCTGAGATCATTGAAGATCGCATGGGTGAGGGCATGCGTGAATATGGCTCTCATTTTGAAATGTTTACTCAACCTATCCAGGATATACATCTTCATTCAGGGCTTGTTCATGAGTTAAGTCCAAATGGCAACCAGGCGAGTGTAAACATTTTTTCTGCTATCAGTTTGCTCATTCTCCTCATCGCATGTATTAATTTCGTTAACCTTACTACGGCCAGGTCAACTGCCAGGTCTATGGAGATTGGTATCCGTAAATCCTTTGGCGCAAGTAGTGGAAATTTGTTTACCCAGTTTATCGCTGAATCCGTATTCTTTGCCCTTTTAAGTATTCTGCTGGCCACTCTATTTATCGAACTGATCCTACCCTGGTTCTATAATTTCAGCGGCATAAACCGTGTTATGAGCATTCGTTCCAGGTTTATCTTTTACCTGTTGTTGATTGCCCTCTCAGTGGTGACCGGGGTTTCTTCCGGGATCTATCCGGCAGCTTACCTGTCTCGTATCAAACCCCTGTGGACCATGAAAAAGCTCATCAGGAAATCTGGTCACAGGTCTCACTTCAGAAATATTCTGGTAATTGTCCAACTGGCCATCACCCTTTTCCTGATATTCAATACTGTACTTATATTTAAACAATTACAGCTAATCAAGAAAACTGATATTGGCATTAACAAAGATCAACTCCTGGTGATCCCCATGAGAAGTGAACGGATGTATATGCATTTTGAAACCCTTAAAAACGAAATGAAAAATATTGGGGGTGTAAAGGCTGTCTCCTCTTCATCGAGTTACCTGGGCAATTTCCAGGGTAGAAGGGGTTTTTATGTTGAGGATTTTGGCAGGAATGATACATGGATGCTACATTATATCTCAGTTGATCCTGATTATCTGGAGATGATGGATACCCGCCTTGTAATGGGCAGGTATTTCAGGAGTGGTAGCAGAGCTGACAGCCAGGCTATAGTCATTAATACTGCCATGATGAAACAGGCTGATTGGGAAGATCCACTAGGGAAGAAAGTGACCATGTCGGCCAGGGGTGTTGAGAAAGATTTTTCTGTAATCGGCGTGGTGGATGATTTCAACTATGCTTCAGTACATACACCCATAGAGTCTCTGTTAATTTTCAACAATCCTGCTAACAGCCGGTATTTATGT
>CAZXOJ010000041.1:3574-21735 GCA_964642325.1 uncultured Bacteroides sp.
GTATCCGGAAGGCCATGGGAGCAGAAGTTAATACAATCGTCCGACTCCTGATCAGGGAATATCCATTCTGGATACTTATAGCTTCTTTACTGTCACTACCGGCATCCTGGTACTTTGCTACAAAATGGTTGGAAAATTTTGCCAGTAAAACTTCCATTGATTACTGGATTTACATACTGTCCATAATCTTGGTTATTCTGATCAGCCTGGGGACCATCATTTTCCAGACCATCCGTACTGCCAGGACAAACCCGGCAGATTCACTCCGTTATGAATAAGGTTTTAGTTTACAATAATCTTTTTAGAGATCTGTTGGCTGCCGGCCCTGAATTTCAGGAAGTATAAACCCCTCTCCCACTGGGACAGGTTTATCTGGATGTCATGTTCTGCCGGAACCATTATACCATGATTGGATTGAGAAATTAACTGCCCCTTGGCATCATAGATCTCAACATTGACCAGCTGGCTGGTATTCAGAACAAATCGAAGATGCAGTTCATCGCTGGCAGGATTGGGAAAAGCCAGCAGGTAATCCATGTCCTTCATAACCCCTGCAGGATTTAGACCTGTACCGGTATACACATCACCCTTAAGTTTTCTGCCTTCAACCCGGGCTTCTCCATCTGGTCCGGCCACATAACTGTTGATCCAGTCCGGTCTTGCAGGGAGGTCCACTCCGCCATCCCACAAAAAATTTTCCTCCCATTCCTGGTCCGTAAGCCGCTTAAAATTGTTGGTCACATTATAATGAAATGAGGATACCGGTCCGGCAAAAGTCATCAACTGATCCGGGTTTGTGGGATTTGGAGCCAGGAATACACCCTTGTTGATATAACCATTCCCGACATGCAATACATGTCCGACTACACTACCGCCCTCATCTGTGGGCTGTGTGTGTACATCAGCTACTACGAAATCCCAGGATAATCCCTTGTTGATATCAAAGAAAAAATCATTGAACCAACCAGTAACTGACGGACCGGATGCCATATAAGAATTGATCATTGTTTTCAGGAAGGTGATCTCGGTCTCATTAATAGCAACACCGGCCAGTTCCTTTTTGGCAATTTCTTCGAAAATCCCCATGAGCTCGGCGTACCTGGTATAATAATCGATGATCATGGTTTTACTTTGAAAGTTTTCTCCATCAAATATCCCGGCAAGATATGTTGCAGCATTCTCGGCAAATAATTGAAGCCTGCCATAAAAATCCGGATAGGGTTCGATAAAGGTATAGGGATAAGAACAGGCCGTTCCTCCTGTATATGATTGCTTCCCGTAAAGAATATTGTCATGCCTCAGCTCGGCCCATGAAGTCAGCTGGGTATTGAGTTTTTCCTGGTGCCAGGCTGTGGTTTGCATAAAATATGGAAGGTTAGCTGAAGAACTTGGGGGATTTAGCTCCCTGATGGCCGCCATCCAGGTATTGTATAGAGATTGCTCCCAGAAATCCTCATCGTAGGCATCCACCAGGTATTTCAGGGAAGAAACCTTATAGGCATATTTGTATTCTTCCAGCTCATCCTCCAGCAGGAATATGGCATCTTCGTTTCCCATCACTGCCATTACATCCAGCGGGTCAGGCAATCCCCTGTAGATTTTTTTATTGTCCACGATGATCCTGTCATACACCACCTCACTCAATACATAAGAATCAATCAGGAATTTTTGCCCCAGCAGTTTGAAAGAGACGGGGAGCTGTCCCGGATCACTCGAATAGGGATCCACATAAAAGAAGTTCGACATGATTTTCTGTCCATAATCATCAGAAGCGTTCAGGCTGTCCTTAAAAGATGAAAATATCGAAGGGGTAAAAAGATCTGCTGGAGAGGAAAGCATTCCGCCTGCTAATTCCTCCAGTTCAACCGGGGTCATATTATCATCCGGTCCCACAAGAAAGCTGATCACCTGTTCATGTTTTTCTAGTTTGGCCATTTTGCCGCTTGAATAAAGTAACTCATTCAATAATATGGCACCCAACTGCATCCGCCGGAGTTCATCATCGGTCCAGTCCGGTTCCCATGGATTTTCGGGTGGAGCTGTCATGAGGAAATCTATCCTGCCCAACCACATCATGGTACGGAAGTATTTTTCCAGGGTGATTGTTCCACCTGGAGTGTAGATGTCTTTATTGTAATGCCCCCGGGGGGTAAATTGGCTGAAATCCAGCTTTCGCAGCTTCTCCTCTGTAAAAAGGGTAGTGCTAACCATTAGTTCGGCCGCGATCTTTTCCATTATGTCATTGTATTTCTCCGGAGCATGGTATTGTGGAACAAAATCCATGTCATGGATCAGGGAGCGGGCAACAGCTATATACAGGTCCACATCTTCCAGTGCATCACTAAGCCTGCCATCACTGCCGTATTTGGTATAAAGTGCTGGATAGGCAGCATACAAGGCATTCAGTAATTCAATTAGATTGGGTTCAAGGAATTGCCATTCCAGGGTCTGCAAAATGGCATCATAAGAATTATGCAATGAGCCCAATATAAAATCAGAAGAAATATAAAGGGGCAGGTCATTATTATAGATCTCAATAAAGGCATCTGCCCAGGCAAAAGATTTTAAACGTTCCGAAACCATAAAGAAATTGTTCTCCATCAGGGCTTTTTCTCCAGAGGTAAATCTGAATACCCGGTTGATTGAATCAAACCATGGAATGTTGTTAAGCTCTGCCGGATACGTCCGGGACGCATAGTAGGTGGTCTTGATTGGGTTGTCACTAATTAACTGACTGGCAGTAAGTGTCTTATTGTCTTCCAGGAACTGTTTGTATACAGCCGGGTCAAAGGTGCTTTGAGCTCTTAATACAAAACTTCCAGAAAATAATATCACCAGGCAGATTAAGAGTAACTTATTGGTTTTCATGATATCATGAGCTATTAATGCAAGTTATTATAATGTTGGTTGATTTACAATTAATAGATGCAATATCAGTCCCCGGGGTTGCGCTAAGATCCATGCACTACTGCCTAGATGAGCCAAGCTTGTAGTCCAAAATTCAGAATATAAGTATTATCTTGTATAAGATTATGTGAAACCATTTAACTTAAAACATCATGAGAATAAGAATAACTTTCATCATGCTTCTGGTATTTTCCCTGGCAGGATTCTCACAGGAAAATGATATTGATAAAGCCAAAGAAGCCATTGAGGATTTCAAGCAGGTGGATGAAGGCATCGCCGAATTATTTGGCAATTCTTATGGTTGTGCCGTGTTACCGGGTATTGGCAAAGGAGGAATTGGGATCGGAGGTGCAGGAGGAAAAGGAACCGTTTTTAAAGGAGGTGAGCCGGTCGCGGATGTAAAAATGTCACAGGTCACGATTGGTCTCCAGCTGGGTGGACAAAAATATGCCGAGGTAATATTTTTTGAGAATGAAGAGGCGTATACCCGGTTTGTTGAAAAAGATTTTGAATTTGCAGCCCAGGTATCAGCTGTTGCCCTGGCTTCCGGTGCTTCGGCAGATGCAAAATTTAAAGATGGCATGCTTGTCTTTACTCAGGCACTGGGAGGTTTAATGTATGAGGCTTCTATTGGGGGACAAAGATTCAAGGTGGAATTGTATTAGTCCACCTGTCTTAATGAATTCCGCCCTCCTGATCATATTGATCGCTCTGTTTTTATTCCTTCAGGGCATTCACCAGGATGCTCGGGTATCAATTTTGTTAAGGTAGATTCCAACAACAAGGTTTCAGATAACCTGCAGTATAAACTTGGTATACCTGCCCTACCCATTCATGCAATGGTCTGGTCTAAAAACGGAAGGTTTTTGTCTCGGCCGGATTGGAGTTTGATTACCACCTGACTGCTAATGCAGTGTATGAAGATGGATCGACTGATATAAATTCTGAATTAAGATCGTATTATATACAACCACAATTCGGTGGTGGTTTTATGATCTCTCTTGGACGATCCTATTTATTACTTGAAATGCGTTACTCACAGGTCTGTATTTTATGGCAGGTTTCAACATTCCGCTTGGTAAGGAATCCCATTATTAAATCCACAGGTAACCCTGCTGCACATGAAACATCAAAAACCGCCATTGGCGACCATATTTTTACACCTATCAGCTATTCCCCGCTGCCCTCCACCAACACTTACATCAATACCGTGGCAGGATTTGGCCAGACAATTAATTTATTCCATTTTATCACCCTAAATGAAGATCTTGGTGTTATCGGTTTAGATGGAGAGGTCACATTTGTGGATGTGTACTTTGGCTATCAGCAGCGCATAAGGGACTGGCTGGCCGCATATATTCAGGCATCAAATGTGAGAAGAAAAAATATGGTTGCCTGGGTGTTTGATTTTACATCAATTTGTATAAATTTAACCTTTCCTCAACACATCTAACACCTTCACAAAAATGAGCGGATTTTTCGGGGCTATTTCAAAACAGGATGCTGTCAACGAAGTGTTTTACGGTACTGATTATCACTCCCATCTGGGCACCAAAAGGGCCGGACTGGTATTCTATAATCAAACTGAGGGCTTCCGAAGGTCCATACATAGCCTGGAAAATGGATATTTCAGGACAAAATTTGAAATGGATATTGAGAATCTCGAAGGGAACAGCGGCATGGGAGTGATCTCTGACACAGATCCCCAACCAATTCTATTCAATTCCCATATGGGCCGTTTTGCCATTGTAACAGTCAGCCGGCTTGTAAATATTGATGAACTGGAAAAATGCTTTTTAAAAAAGAAAAACCATTTTACAGAGAATTTTGAAGGCAATGTCAATCCCACAGAAATGGTTGCCAACCTTATCTGTGAAGAAGAGGATTTTGTGTCTGGCATCAAGAATGTTTACCAAAAGATCAAGGGTTCATGTTCCCTTCTTATCCTTACTTCTGACAGGATCATTGCCGCCCGTGATAAATTGGGCAGAACACCAATAATATTAGGCAAGAAGGAAGGAGCCTATGCCGCAGCTTCAGAAACCTCAGCTTTCCCGAATACTGGATACGAAATAGAATATACTATTGGTCCTGGAGAAATCGTTGAAATATCCGCTGAAGGATATAAAACCCTGAAACCAGCAGAAGAGAAAATGCAAATCTGCTCCTTCCTGTGGATTTATTATGGATATCCTCCATCATATTATGAAGGGATCAATGTGGATGAGTGCAGGTATCGTTGTGGTGCGGCACTTGCACGCCGAGATCCTGTGGAAGCTGATATCGTAAGTGGCATACCTGATTCAGGGGTTGGCCATGCCTATGGCTATGGAAATGAAAAAGGCATCCCATATATGAGGCCTTACACCAAGTACACACCCACCTGGCCAAGGAGTTTTATGCCTCAGAACCAGGAGATGAGAGAGCTGGTAGCTAAAATGAAGCTGATCCCGAACAAAGCCGTGATTGAAGGAAAACGCATGGTTTTCTGTGACGACTCAATCGTCCGGGGAACACAGCTGAAAGACAATACAAAGGATCTTCGCCAGGCAGGTGCCAAGGAAGTACATATGCGTATTGCCTGTCCACCTCTTACTTTCGCCTGCGATTTTCTTAATTTCTCACAGTCAAGATCCACCCTTGAGCTGGCCTCCCGAAAAGCCATTAAACAATTGGAAGGGGATGAAACGAACTATAAGGAATATGCCGACCCCAAGAGTGAAAAATACAGGTTAATGGTAGAACAGATTGCCAAAAACCTGGATATTGATTCGCTGATCTACCAGGACCTTGGAGACCTGGTTGAAGCCATCGGCCTGCCCAAGGAAAAGCTTTGTACCCATTGCTGGGATGGATCCAGCCATTTTTAAGCAAATAAATCCTCCGAATATAGCTGCCCGCTCCACCTATTGTGCCTGGCGGAATCTTGAAAAAAGCTGACTTTCTGGTCTGATATTTGAGCTTTTCTACAAAAAAACGTAATGAGCAAAAATTATCTACTATCGGTGGTTGTTTTATTGATGTTCGCGATTCCGGTACAGTCCCAAAAAATCTTCAAGGTCCAGTACGAATCCCAGGCGGATATCAAAGTCTATATTGTAGAATATGAATCTCAATGTGATCTGAAAGTTTTCTTTGTCGATTATGAATCTCAGGCTGACGAAGATGGTTTGTGGTACACGGTAAAATATGAGAGCCAGGCTGACATTAAGATTTACTTTGTTGACTATGAATCTCAAGCCGACCTGAAGATCCATATGGTAACATATGAATCACAGGCTGGCTGGCGCAATAAGGAAAAATCACATTTACTAAGGGTCCCGAAATAAGATATTGTAAAACAGGGCAACACATTCCCAGTTCTTTGTATTTTTGCCGATAAACCATATCCCATATGAATGAAATAACAAATAACTCCTCATCGCGCAAAGAACTACTCAAACATATGATCTTGCAACTCCATAATGGGGAAGCTCCAAATGAAGTCAGAAAAAGGCTGGTTGAATTACTAAAGAACATTCCATATAATGAAGTTGTCCAGGTTGAACAGGAACTGATTAACGAAGGATTGCCAGAAGAAGAAGTCCTTAAATTTTGTGATATTCATACCCAGGTCCTGGAAGGGCATATTGACCAATCAGAGGCTAAGCCAATACCACCTGGACATCCTGTTGATACATTTAAGCAGGAAAACAAAGAACTTTTAAAAGTGGTCAGGACACTGGCCAAATTCTATGATAAAATCAACTCTCCAGAAGAGCTTGAGGTCGAGACATATCTCATTCAGCTAAAGGCATTTTTCAATAATCTGATGGACGTTGAAAAACATTATCAGAGAAAGGAAAACCTGCTTTTCCCATACCTTGAGAAATACAATATTACTGGCCCACCAAAAGTAATGTGGGGAAAACATGACGAAACCCGGGAATTATTAAAAGTGGCCCGGGAAGGACTTGAAGCGAAAGGGGAGATCAACAATGAGGAAATACGAACCCTGATAGAATTTGTATTAAAACCAGCAACCGGGGCTATCTCCGATATGGTCATGAAAGAGGAAGAGATCCTGCTGCCCATGTGTATGGATAAACTTACGGATGAGGAATGGTACCAGATCTCACAGCAAAGCATAGAATTTGGTTTTTGCCTGTACGATCCCCCCATTGAATGGAAACCGGAAGGTATTGAACCATCACCTGTGACTGGGGCTACAGCCGGATTAATACAGTTGCCAACCGGAAAATTTTCGATCAATGAACTGATCGCTGTGTTTAATACAATGCCGGTGGAACTGACCTTTGTGGATGCCCAGGATAAGGTGAAATTTTTTTCCCATGGTAATAATCCGATTTTTAAGCGTAACAGGGCAGTAATTGGGAGGGATGTCAGGTTATGCCATCCACCCAAGAGCGTTGCCATTGTTGAACAGATCGTCAGTGACTTTAAAAGTGGCAAACAGGACAATGCTTCTTTCTGGCTTGAGATGAAAGGTATTTTTGTGTATATCGAATACTATGCTTTGCGGGATGAGAATAATAAATACCTTGGTGTCCTCGAGGTTGTCCAGGATATCACCAAACTCAGGAAGATCAAGGGTGAGCAGAGACTATTAAGTTATACCAGGAAATAGATATGGGAAATAAGCAGGCATTACTAATCACCCCTAAAACCAGGGTGGGTGAACTGCTCGACGCCTACCCGGAGCTTGAACCTGTATTGATGGATCTTGCCCCTGCCTTTAAAAAACTGCAAAATCCGGTACTCCGCAGGACGGTGGGGAAGGTGGCGACCCTTCAACAAGCGGCAGCTCTTGGAAATGTATCCATAAGTGAGATCATTAATACCCTGCGCCTTAAAGTTGGTCAGTCCTTATTTGACGAGAGGGGAATACAGGCAGAGATCAATGAAACGGAGCCCGGTTGGTTCAATAAGGAAAAAGTTAACATCCGGTTTGATGCCACTCTACTGATTAATGCAGGTCAAAATCCAATGCAGGATGTATTGAAAAACCTGGATAAAACCAGCCAGGATGAAATATTTCTATTGATCACACCATTCATTCCCGCGCCCATAATCGAATTGATCAGTAAAAAAGGATATGCGCATTATTGTCTGAACATTGATCATGAAGTATTTCATACATTCTTCTTTCGAAATCAATAATTACCCGTAACAAAAGTTTAGCCTCGGCGTCATACCGGTATCATTTACAAAACCACTACTTCTTATGTTCTTTAATTATTTTCTTGTAGCCATCCGAAACCTTTTAAAACGAAGGACCTACACACTCATTAATATCACAGGTATGGCCATTGGCATTGCATGTAGCATTTTCATCATACTGTTTGTGAACCATGAACTTAGTTACGATCAATTCCACAGCAAAGGCGATCAGATATTTCGCATAGGTGTAAGTGGAAAATTCAGTGGAAATGAATTTGACCAGGCAGTTACTGCCCAACCCATGGCGCAGGCACTGATCTCAGACTATCCTGAAGTAAAAAATGTAGTTCGTCTGCGGGAGTATGGGGACTGGCTTGTTACCTATGGTGAAAATAAGTTCCATGAGGAGAATATGCTGTTTGCCGATTCAACATTCTTTGAAATATTCGATTTCAAACTGCTGAAAGGAGATCCTTTAACAGTCTTGAAAGAAAAAAGAACCATTGTATTGACTGAATCCATGGCCCGAAAGTATTTCGGGGATGAGGATCCCATTGGAAAGATGATCAAGTTGGAAACCGATACAACACTACATAGGATAACGGGACTAATGGAAGATGTTCCAGCGAATTCACACATTCATTTTGATGCAGTGGGATCCCTTCATACCTATGCCAGGCCAGAAGAGGAATTCTGGGTGAGCCATAATTTTTACACCTATATCCTGACCGATGGCATAACACCGAAAGATACCCTGGAAAATAAATTTCATTCTTTAATTAATAAATATGTAGGCCCTCAAATCGAAGAGGTACTCGGGATGAGCATGGATGCATTTGAAGAACAGGGTGATTTTTTCGGATATTTCCTTCAGCCCCTAAAGGAGATCCATCTGACATCCGATCTGGATTATGAATTCGAACCCAATGGTAATAAAACACTGGTTTATATTTTTATCGTCATTGCAGCATTGATCCTCATCGTGGCATGCATCAATTTCACCAATATGGCGACAGCTCTGGCTGCTTCGAGGTCAAAAGAAGTGGGTATTCGTAAACTGGTGGGAGCTCAAAAACCAATGCTTGTCAGCCAGTTCCTTTTTGAATCTTTTATGCTTACCGCTATTGCATTCGGAGCTGCTGCTATTCTTGTTGCCCTCCTGATCCCCCACTTTAATAATATAATGCAGCTGGAAGTGAATACTGCATTCCTGTCGAGTTGGAAAATTGCTCCATTGATTCTCCTGTTCATCATTTTTATTAGCTTTTTAGCCGGTAGCTATCCCGCATTTTACCTGGCTGCTTTCAGGCCAATCAGTGTCTTGAAAGGAGTAGTGGTCCGGGGGACCAAAGGAGGTAAAATCAGAAGCACCCTGGTCGTACTACAATTGGCCGTATCTATCCTGATCCTGGTTGGAACCTATATTACATTCGGCCAACTTCGTTTCCTTATCAAAAATGATCCCGGATTTGATACTGAGAATGTCCTGGTTGTCAGGCGATCTGATGTACTGAAAGACAATATGGAAAGTTTCAAGCAGGAGCTGCTCAGGAATCCCGGGGTTGTTAGTGTGTCCAACTCAAACAGTATCCCTGGACGGAATTTTTCCAATAATGCCATTTTTGTGGAGGAAAGAGGAACAAACTCCACCTATCTTACATGGCAAAGCTGGGTGAGTTTTGATTACGACAAAGTATTTTCCTTAAAAATTGTAGACGGACGATTTTTCTCCAGGGATATATCGTCAGACTCTTCCGGCATTGTGATAAACCAGGCCGCCATTAAATCCCTGGGGCTGGAAGAACCAGTTCTTGGACAGAGATTGCTGAGGCCTTCGGGACCACAAACATTTGACGCCACTCCCATCATTGGAATAGTTGAAGATTTTCATTTTCAATCCATGCATAGCAACATTGAGCCAATGAGTTTTTCTCTGATGCCTGGAAATTGGGAAGGATACATCCCAATAAAACTCATAGGAACAAATATGCCTGAATCTATTGACTTTATCCGTGAAACATGGGAGTCATTCACAACAGAATATCCCTTCGATTTTTTCTGGATGAAAGATGATTATGCACGATTGTATGCCACGGAAAAGAAAACCAGCAGTATTTTTGTTGCTTTTGCCATTATTTCGCTGATTATTGCGGGACTGGGACTGATGGGACTTATATCATTCACTGCAGCGCAGAGAACCAAAGAAATAGGTATTCGGAAGGTAATGGGCTCAACCAGTGAGTTTATTGTAAGGCTGTTTTTTAAAGAAATTGGCATCCTGGTGGCCATCGCTACTTTACTGGCTGCTCCTGTATATTTTATTGTCAATAACTGGTTGCAGAATTTTGCCTATCATATCCAATTCAGCCCATTAAAATTTGCAGTCATAGTAGTTGCAGCTGGGATCATTACCTTACTCCTGTCATGGATCTCAGTAGGTGGAATTACCATCAATGCCAGCCGCAAGAATCCTGTTGAATCATTGAGATATGAATAATTAGGGCTATTTATTGAAAACCATACTGAATGCAGTACTTTCTCCCGGTACACTTTCAGCAGACAAGGTGCCGCCATGCAGGTTCATTATCTGCCGGGAAAGGCTTAAACCTATACCCATTCCCTCTTTCTTGGTCGTAAAAAAAGGAAGGAAGATATCCTGGATATCTGAAGGTTGAATACCGGGACCATTATCTTCTTCCTTGATGACAATCTGATTTGCTGTATCTTTTACTGAAAGGCTGATCTCTCCATTTTCTCTGCCATACAGTGCTTCAATGCTGTTTTTTACCAGGTTGATCAGAACCTGTTCAATCAGTGATGAGTCTGCATCTATGACCGCATAATCACCCATTTTACTGATAAAAAATTGGATCCTTTTATCATCCAATTCCTTGCGGAATAATTCATAGACATTGTTCGCCAGTCCCTGAACGTGTATCCTTTCCTTTTGAGGAGGAGGTATCCTGGTAAGAGACCTGTATTTCTCAACAAACTGGTAAAGCCCTTCACTTCTGTCGTGTACCGTATGGATACTGCTATGAATGTCTTCCATATCCTGCTCACTAAGATCAGATGGTTTTTTAGCCCTACCCAACTGGTCCTCCACCAGCATGACTATGGTCTCTGTCATTGAGGCAATGGGTGTTACAGAGTTTCTGATTTCATGCCTGAGGATCTGTATGAGCTTGTGCCAGGACTCAATCTCCTTTTGTTCAATCTCACTCCTGATATCCTGGATTGTAATGATCCGGTATCTTGAACCCAGGATGACAACCAAGCTCACATTGACTGACAGATGCTTTAATCCCATGTCCATATCGACCTCTATTAGTTTGTTTGCCCTCCCTTTGATCTGATCAATTTCTGCTACCAGCCCTGGATGTTGTTCTCGAACCTTTAACCAGGAAGAGTTTTCCTCAACACCCAGTAAATCTTTTGCTGAATCATTCACCAGTGTAATTGTATCGTCATCCCTGACAGATATAATGGCAATTTTGATGCTACTCAGGATAATTTGCAGGTAATTAAACTGGGCTTCTTTTTCGAGCTTGATCTTTTCAAGTTCTGCAACTACGTTATTCAGTGACCGGTAAAGATTTTTAAAAGGTGGTCCGAGTGACTTTATCTCAAACTTCTCAGATAGATCCTGGTGACTGAGGTTGTTAATGAATCTGGCTATTTCCCGGTTGCTGCGATTCGAATACAGGATGAAATCAATGACCTGCAAAACCAGGACAATCATAAGTATCAGGGGCAGGAAGAACAGGTCCCGCTGCCCCATCATCAGGAAAGCTGTACCTGTAAGAAAGATATTCAACAATAGCAGGATGATTCTCAGGATCAGCCATATATGATAATACTTATAAATCATACTTCCTTATTCTACGATGTAAAGCCGTTCTGGAGATACCCAGATCCCTGGCTGCCCTGGTAATATTACCCTTGTTCTTATCTATGATCTTTATGACATGCTGCTTCTCCATGTCTTCAAGCCTGGAAATCTCTTTCTTCTGCTGATCTCCCAGCATGCCTTTCCCGGGCATGAAATCCGAATATGTTAGCAATTTCCGGTCATTCAGGATCACCGCCCTTTCTACCATATGTTGCAGCTCCCTTATGTTTCCAGGCCAGTCATAATGGATTAGTTTCCCATATGTTTTTGGACTGATCTTTAATGCCGGTTTATTATATTTATTCATGTAATGTTCAAAGTAATGATCCAGGAGAATTTGGATATCTTCTGTCCTCTCCCTCAAAGGAGGGACATGAATTTCTACCGTGTTTATTCGATATAACAGATCCTCCCTGAATTCAAACCTGTTTACCATCTCATAAAGTGGACGGTTAGTGGCACAAATCAGTCTGAAGTCCACCGGGATCTCCTCAGACGATCCAACCCTGACCACCTTTTTCTTTTGCAACACCGTAAGTAATTTAGATTGCAGTCCAGGTGAAAGATTCCCAATCTCGTCAAGGAATATAGTCCCCTCGTCGGCCAGCTCAAATCGGCCTGGTTTGTCTGCCCTGGCATCAGTGAAGGCTCCCCTGACGTGGCCGAATAATTCAGATTCAAACAGGTTCTCCGAAAGTGATCCCAGGTCCACAGTGATAAAGACATTGTTACATCTTCCGGACATGTTGTGAATTTCCCTGGCTACTAATTCCTTGCCTGTCCCATTTTCTCCCATGATCAGAACATCAGCATCTGTCTTACCCACTTTTTCAGCAATGGACATGCATTCCATGAAGGGCTGCGACCTGCCAACGATTGGAATAGTCCGGTTGGTACCCTGCACTAGATGCTGCTGCGTCATTTTTAATTTCCGAACCTCTCTTCTGGAATTGCTCAGTTGTAATGAAGAATTGATGGTAGCAAGCAATTTCTGGTTCTTCCATGGCTTCAGAACAAAATCCACTGCACCCTCTTTGATAGCGCGCACAGCGAGATCTGTATCCCCAAATGCAGTGATCAGGATCACAATTGCAAGATTATCTGTTTTCAGTATTTGTTTCAGCCAGTAAAATCCCTCTTCTCCGTCCCGCTTTCCCCTTTGAAAATTCATATCCAGCAGGATCACATCATATGTCTGCTGACTGATCTTCTGGATTACATTCTCGGGTACTTGTTCTATATCTACCAAGGAATAATACCGTTTTAGTAAAACCAGCGCTGATTTTAAAACATCATAATCATCATCAATCACAAGGATCCTGCCTTGCTGCTTATCCATAATATTTAAGTTTATACTCCTGGCAAGTTATTAAAACAGTAATGATATCACACACAAATTGTAACGAAAACGCACACATTTTTTCTGCACTCGATATTCAACCTACTCGTAATATATTGATAACTAGCCGTGTGCGTAGATTGGCATTGGTTTTGGAACAGGGACCATCAGTAATTTATGCTTTGGAAATATATTAAATATTCGCTCAGACTTTCCAAACGGGACCGCTTTCATTCCCTGGTAACCCTGCTGGGCTTGACAATTGGACTGGCTTGTGGGATTATTATCTTATTGTTTGTAACCAATGAGTTGAGCTACGAGGCTTACAATGAGAAAGCTGACCGGATCTACCGCGTGAGCCAGAACTTTGTGACATCCGGCAGGCCAAAGAAATTTTCATGGACATCTCCCAGCCTGGGACCAAAACTTCACCAGGAATATCCCCAGATCGAAACATTTACCCGCCTGAAATACATTGGTAGGATTTTGTTCAATATGGGGGACCAATCATTTTATGAGAACCATATCGCCTTTGCAGATACAAACTTTTTTAAGGTATTTACCCATCAATTCATTTATGGGGACCCGGCCACCTGTCTTGAGAAACCTGAAAATATCGTCCTTACCGAGGATTTGTACCATAAGTATTTTGGAGATGATGATCCCATCGGTAAAACCTTCCTGATTGAAAACCAGTATCCAGCTGTAGTGAGTGCCGTAATTAAAAACCTTCCTTCCAACACACATTTTTTCCAGAACGCTTATATCTCATACCTGGGATACGACAAACAAGCTAGCCTGCCTTCCAAGGATTGGTCATTGTTCGAGATCGAAGACCAGACATTCCTGCTTTTCTACCAGGATTTTGATAAGGAACTTTTTTACCAAAAATGGCCGGAATTTTATGAAAAATACATAAAGGAAGATGGGCAGGATTACGGGCAGGTATACGAGCCCATATTTGAAAAGATTAAAGATATTCACTATCAGTCTGACCTTCCTTCAAATTATCACCTTGGAAACAAAGCTTATTTTATTACTATCCTGAGCATTGGTATTTTCCTCCTTGTTCTGGCAGCAATAAATTATACGAATATGGCCACGGCAAGATCCATCCATCGCCTGAAAGCCATCAGCATTCACAAGGTCATGGGTGCCTGGATGGGGCCCCTGATACTTAAAATCCTGGCTGAGTCCCTTACAATGACGTTTGTTTCACTCCTGCTTGCTTTCGGGATTGTTGAATACTTACTGGAATTTACGGGTTTCATGGATTTGCTCGGTTTGCGACTGGATCAAAACATTGTCAGTAACGGTCCCGTTCTGGTCGGGGGAATTGGACTGGCCATATTGGTCGGTCTTCTTTCTGGTTTTTATCCTGCTGTTTATTATTCCCGTTTTTCCCCTGTAGAGGGTCTTCATGGTGTTCACAAGGCTTCTTCGTCCTTAAACCATTATATCCGGCAGATATTAGTAGTATTTCAACTCATCCTTGCCGTGATAGCTGTTACTTTCACCATATTGATGAGAAGCCAGATCAATTACCTGGAAAAAAAAGACCTTGGATTCAGTAAGGAAAATGTCCTCATTCTTCCCTGCAGGGATTCTATCACCAATGCCAGCATCCGGGTAGTCCAGGAAGAATTAATGAAAATGCCACAGGTCATTTCCGTTAGTACTGCTTTATCATACCCGGGTAATCCATCGGGTGGATTATACAAATTTGAAGGGGATAGCGGAATGGAAGAACACAACCTGCCTGTCTTATTTGTCGATTATAATTATCTCCAGACACTTGGTTTGTCCCTTGCTGAAGGAAGAGACTTCAGTAAGGCCTATACAGCAGAAAATGAAAAATCAATTATTATAAACAGGTCACTGGCCCGATATATGGGCTGGGAAGATCCCATAGGCAAAACCATCGCCCAGGGATCAAGATTTAACGTTCAGGTCATCGGGGTTGTGGAAGATTTTAATTTCCGTTCCCTGCATCATCCCATTGAACCTCTCATGATACGCCTCCAAGATGATCCCGGGTACAACCTTATTGTTAAAATCCGGAGACTGGAAACAGGTAAAGTTCTGACATTTCTTGAAAACAGGATGAAAGAGCTGGTGCCTTTCAGACCATTTGAATATGATTTCCTCGATGAAAGCTTTAAGCGACAATACCGTAGGGATGAAAGGCAATTATCCCTTATTAGCCTTTTTTCGGGTCTTTGTATTTTTATTGCCTGTCTTGGCTTGTTCACACTTGTGTCATATACGGCCGAACGGAAAACAAAGGAAATAGGCATAAGAAAGGTGAACGGAGCCAGCACAAGTAAAATAATCTCATTGTTCATCAAACAGTTCCTTTTATATTCTACCATCGCGATCATCATTTCCACACCCATTATCATCTGGGTATTTAAAACCTGGTTAAGGGAATTCGCTTTCCAGACAGAATTGCGTGCAGCTGTATTCATTCTTATATTTCTCGGGGTGATCCTTGTTACCATTCTGACAGTAACATATCATTCTGTAAAAGCATCGAGATCAAATCCAGTAAACTCACTGAGATATGAATAATACCCTGAAAACCTCATTAAGGTACCTGGTCCGGAACAAGGGACTGACCATTATCAATATCCTGGGAATGGCCATCGGTATCTGCATTTTTATCCTGATCATGCATTATGTCCGGAATGAACTAAGTTATGATAAGTTCATCAGCAAGCAGGAAACAGTGGGCAGGCTTGAATTTTTATTCCCTGACAAGTCGCTGTCTGCATGGACCACTTCTTCAATGGGTTATGATGTCAGGGAAGCCATTCCTGAGATCACGGGATTTGTAAGGACTAAAACCTGGGGGGATATGTTTCTTGAATATGAAGAAATCAAATATCCCATATCCTCTGTAGCCCTGGTGGACAGTAATATGTTTGATTTTTTTGACCTGGAAATGCTGCAGGGAAATCCGTCCTCATGCCTGACAGAACCCTTTACAGCAGTACTTACAGAATCACTTGCTGAGAAGATCTTCAATAAGGAGGATCCCTTGGGTAAAGTTTTAAAAACATCCAGAGGAAGGGATTTCCGTGTGACAGGTGTGATACAGGATCCTCAGAATTTTCATCTCCAGTTTGATATTTTGATGTCATTTGTCACCCTGGGGGCCTTATACGGGGAGGAACACTTGTATACCTACAAAACCTTCCAGTACAATACATACTTCGAAATCATCGAAAAAGCCAATATCGACACCATAAATCAAAAACTCACAACATTCTTCTATAAAAAATATGAAGAACTGGATGGTGAACCTGTCACAGAAGAAGATGCTTTTAAAGTAGAGCTTCGTCCCGTTAAGGATATATACTTTGCCAGGGATGTGCGTGATTCGGGCACCAGGCATGGCAATATACAATATGTTTATATCTTCATTATTATTGCTGTTTTTATCATTCTTATCGCATGTGTGAATTTCATTAATTTATCGACGGCCAGGGCATCGGGGAGGGCCATGGAAGTCGGTATTCGCAAAGTGGCAGGTTCTGACAGGAAAAAACTGATCTTTCAGTTTCTTACAGAATCGGTAATCATTAGCATGATTTCTGCCTTGATTGGCCTGCTGTTTGTTGAGGCAGTCTTCCCTGAATTTGAAAACATCGTGGGTGTTGACTTGAGGATAGCTTATCTGGAAAAACCCGTCAACCTGTTGATCATATTATCCGGTATCATTGCAATCGGTTTTGTTGCAGGGATATATCCAGCATTTTACCTGACGGCATTTAAACCCATCAGCGTATTAAAGGGTGAAAAAACACATGGCAGATCAGGCAGCCTTTTGCGTAAAATCCTCATTGTTTTTCAGTTCACTATTTCCATTGTGCTGATTATCGGGACAATTATCGTCTACAGGCAATTAAATTACCTTGGGAATAAGGATCTTGGATTTAAAAAGGAATTTATTGTTACCATACCCCTTAACAGTGAGATTAAACAGAAAATGGAAATTTTTAAGGAGAATCTTCTTGCTTATCCACAAATTGAAAAGATTTCTTACTCATATACTACTCCTGGTGCAGGAGATAATTATGAGGGTTTTTCACTGGATGGAGTCCATGTGAGCCCTGTCGTATATACCATTGATCCGGATTATCTCGATCTCACAGGGATTGAACTGCTCGAGGGGCGGAACTTTTCCTGGGAGATGGAAACAGATAAATTGAATACCTGCCTGATCAATGAAGCCCTGGCAAAGGAACTTGACATGGATAGCCTGGTGGGTAAATGGTTTGATCATCCCGAGTGGTATATTACGGCTTTCCCTGTGAAACAATTTGAGATCATAGGCATCATGAAAGATTTTCATTACAAGTCCCTGAGGCAACCCATTGGTCCCCTTATTTTTGGCTGGGGTTCGGACTGGATCAATTTTGCCAATGTCCGGATTTCTCCTGATGATATTGGAGGCGCACTTAAAAGTATTGAACAGGAATGGAAGGAGTTATCCCCCCAATATCCTTTTGACTATTCTTTTATGGATGAAAATTTTGACCGGATGTATAAGTCGGACCAGAAGCTTGCCAGGATATTCAGGTACTTTGCAGCCCTGGCTATTTTTATTGCTGTACTTGGATTATTCGGACTGGCAGCCTTTATCGCGGAAAAAAGAACCAGGGAGATCGGGATCCGGAAAGCCATGGGAGCCAGCATGGCAGAAGTGTCTGTCCTGCTGGTTAAGGAATTCACCTGGCTGATCCTGATCTCTAGTGTACTTGCCTGGGCGGCATCCTGGTTCTGGGCGAAAAACTGGCTGCAGGAATTTGCCTACCGTATGGATCTGACAATCTGGATATTTATCATTTCGACCCTGCT
>CAZXOJ010000042.1:0-21502 GCA_964642325.1 uncultured Bacteroides sp.
CATTGTCTGTGTCTTATGCCAGGGGGCGGACGAAGCGAAACCAATTCTCGATCGTATGTCAGAGATCCTTTCCTCCGAAATCGAGCGAACTGAAGCATCTCTGGAAACCTCCCGCCTCGATTCGCGGCTGGGCTACGAAAGCGAGATGGACTACGTCTACAATCCGTTCATCCTGAAAGAGAAGCTCCAGGTCTTGCGTGAGACACTGGATGAACAACTTCCCTTGTATATGAAATAATTTCAATAGTTTGCAACTCTGAGGAGACAAGCTAAGAACATGTTAAAAATTTGCTATTATTTGATAAAATATTTTTATCTGGTTATTAAATGTGGGTGTAACTTGTAAAAAGTAACAAATAATTGACATAAATGAAAATACTATGAAACGGTTATTTCTATTGTTATTAATACCGACAACGAGCATCATTTTTATTTCTTGTACTGATAACAGGAAGGACAAGGAGGAAAATATTGTGATTGAGAATGAACAGGTGAGATTAATTATCAGCACTGATGGAACGGCTGAAAGTCTGGTCTTTAAGCCGACGAATGAAGAGTGTTTACGTCTGGGGGAGAACATATCCCTTTTTTCAGTTACTCAGGAGCGCCCCTATAACAACGAAGTAAAACTGGCTCATCCCAATAAAAAAACAACATATCGGGCAGATACAGTTTACCGGGTTGAAGATAAATTGATTGTTGGTTTTGAAACAATCCCATACGAAGCTGTCATTAAAGTCAAGGTTGCACCAGCGTATATAAGGTTTAGTTTAGAAGATTTTATTGTTGAAGAAGAAGATTATAATGTCAATATTACACCACCGCCGGTATTTGAAATGTGTTTTTTACAGCTTCCTGTACGTAACAGGGATCACTTTGGAGAGTGGCTGAATGTTAGTTGGGATGACGATCTTTCGGTCAATATTTTGGGGACAGATCCATTTGCAAGAATTGATGCAGAACAACGTAATGATTACCGCATAATGAAAGCTGATGCTGTTAAAAATGTGAAATTAAGAGGTGTAGGAGCTGCTTTAATTGTTTGTGCTACAGAGAATCTGTTGGAAAATATTGCCCAGGTAGAAGAAGACTATCAGTTGCCTCAAGGAGTAAAAAGTCGCAGAAATGAGAAGATTAAATTCTCTTATTACTGGTCAGGAAATGTTAATCCGGATAATGTTGATCAACATTTGAGATATGCTAAAATGGGTGGATTTCGAAGTTTAATGCTCTATTATCCATCTTTTATTGAAGGTGTAGGATATAGAAAATTGGGGAATTATAATTGGAAAAAATCAGTATACCCCAATGGCAAAGATGACTTGAAAATCATGATCAATAAAATTGAAGGTAATGGTATGATTACGGGATTTCATTTTCTCCATACGCATATTGGCAGAGACAGTAAATACATTACCCCAGAAGCCGACCATCGCTTGAATTTGCTTGATATGTTCACGCTGGCAAAGCCGCTGGGTGTAAATGATACTATCATATATGTTGAACAAAATCCAGAAGGTTTAACAATGGCTGATAAATGCCGTGTATTGAAAATAGGGACTGAACTTATATCGTATAAGAGTTATACCACCACCCGGCCGTATAAATTTATTGGATGTTCCCGGGGTATCGATCAAACAACGATAAATTCGCAACCAGAGGGATATATCTTTGGTTTATTAGATGTTAGTGAGTTTAGTTCGACAAGTGTATATCTTGATCAGAACACCAGTTTACAAGATGAAATTGCAGAAAAGATTGCAGATATTTATGAGGCAGGATTTAAATTCATCTATTTTGATGGCTCAGAGGGTGTTAACTCTCCATTTTGGTATCATGTGTCTGCAGCACAATATAATGTTTACAGGCGCTTAAGGCCAGCCCCACTGTTTGCTGAAGGGGCAGCTAAAACGCATTTCAGCTGGCATATGGTAAGTGGGGGAAATGCTTTTGATGTTTTTAAACCTGAGTATTTGAAGGAAGCAATCCGGAAATTTCCTGCTGAGGAAGCACCCCGGATGAGAAATGATTTTACCCGTGTCAATTTTGGTTGGTTAGGATATTGGGTGCCGGATGAAAATACTGTCGGAACCCAACCAGATATGCTTGAGTATGTGACAAGCAGGGCGGCGGCCTGGGATTGTCCGGTTTCGATTCATGCAAATCTGAAAAAATTCGATAGCCATCCCCGAACTCCTGATAATCTGGAAGTTTTAAGACGCTGGGAAGAGGTTAGAGCCCAAAACTGGTTGACTGAAGAGCAAAAACAGATGCTGCAGAAGTTGGAGCAAGAGCATATCTTACTGTTGAATGAACAAAAGGAGTTTGAATTGCTACCCTATGATCAAATTATAAATGTGGCAAATGATAGCAGGGAAGTAAGGGCATTTATTTTTGAGCGGAACAATGATGTTTATGTTGTTTACTGGCACATATCGGATAGTAAAAAGATAGAATTGGCCCTGGATTCTGAACAGATTATACTATTAGAAAGTTTAGGGCAAGAAGTACCGGTTCTTCCGGGTCAAAAATTAAATTCAGTTGTACTGCCTGTTGGCAAACGGAGGTATATAAAAACCAGTAATTTAACTAAGGATCAAATAATCACTGCTTTCCACAATGCTACCATTATTGATTAGTCATTTTAAACCAGGGTTTATGCGAAACCGAGAGGGCAAAAAAATCAAAACAGAAAAAAGGTCATTGACAAGAAGAGATTTTATTGGCAAGACAACTGCAGGCGTGGCTACTGCGGCTTTTTCAACAGGCATTTCTACCATTGGTTTAAGTTCATGTAAAGAGGATAATAGCAGAGATAGAAATAGTAGAAAATATTCAGAGGGTGACTTTACGTATTTAGTAGAACAATCTCTTCCCGCAGAAGAGCTGTATGATTATCATAAGCGACTTTCAACGGATCCGGTGCATGTATTGAGGAGAGATCAGGAATCCCAACCGAACGAGAATGAAATGATGCTCCCTGATCAGGGCTGGAAATTGAAAATGGGAAAGAGCAATTCAGTGATCATTCAAAATGCTGCTCTTGATTTTCAGGACTACCTCGAGGTCTCTCAAAATGTGAAAGTGGAAATAGAAGAAAGAAACTCGATAGCAGACTGGCAGGATTTAAGTCAAAGTATAGTAGTAGGCACACGTGAACAGTTACCTGGCTGTGGATTGACACTTAAAACTCCCAAAAGCTATGAGATTGCAGTAACACCTGAACGGTTAGTCGTATGTGGTTATGATGAGCGAGGGACGATGTTCGGTCTCTATAATCTTGAATCACGCATGAATCTTCGCGAAGCTCCTTTTTTGCCAAAGCAGCTGAAAATTGCCCGTGAAAGCCTGTTTGATACCAGAATGGTATTGTCGTGGATGGGCTGGATGGAATGGCCTGATCAGCTTCTTTCACACCTGGTACATGATGGTTTTGACGCGATCTTTGCTTCTGTTTATGCTAATCCGAACGGCGATCGAACTACAGCTGAAACCTCGACCGATTTTTATGCGCGCTTGCTTTATAAAATCCGTAAACAGGACCCTGGAAGGATCAAAGACCTGATCAATCGGGCCAGTGGTTTTGGCATCAAAGTATATACTCCAATTATCTACCAATACCTGGGAACACGTGAAAGTGAATTGGGCCTGCGCAACCTTGTGCGTGAAATTGTCAGGGAATTTCCAGGCATCCGTGGTTATGTTCTTCTTACTGAAGGTTTCTGGTATAAGGCATGGGGTGGCGGACATGGTGCAAGCAAGAAGTATATGAAGGAGTGGGCACGAAATTGGAGCACAGCGGTAAAAATTGTGGAAGAGGAGTGCCATCGGATAGATCCATCCATCGAGATTATTCCCTGGGAATACAATATAGACTTCCGGCCTGAAAATAGTGATATTAAGAGGTACTTCATTCAACAGCTTCCACCAAATTCGATACCCATGCTCACCTGGGAAAATGGGAAGAGTTTTGAGCTTGATGGCATGAAGGGTTACCTGCGTGATTATTCGCTCAGCCAGATTGGGCCCGCAGAGGTAACAGACGCCCAGATTAGTGAGGCTAAGAAGCGGGGGATGAAAGTTTATTCCAAGGTTGATACTTTTGCCAGCTGGCAGTATGGTACTACTCCCTACCTACCCTGTCCCAATCAGTGGTACGACAGGTATGTGGCTTTGGAAGAATATGGAGTAAAAGGTACGCTGGAGAGCTGGAGCAGCGGGTACAAACCTAACTTCATTAGTGAGATGAGGGCCTGGACTTGTTGGACCGATGCACCTCCTATGGATGAACTATTCTCTGCTGTGGCCGCAAGGATATTTGGGGAAGGGCAGAAAGAAGGGGTTATAAAGGCATGGGAGCACTTTAGTCAGGCAATTCGTCTGGTGCCCGATACTGGCCCCAACATGGGTACCAACAATGCTATTGGCAATCCTCTTTTTTTTATGGAGCCACCTGCCAGGACTGCTACATACAAATATTCATGGGGAGATCAGGCCAGGAAATCGAATCTGAATCCTTATTGGCCTTTTACTGTTTCTCGTATGGTCTTTTACCCAGATTTTACTAATAAAACAAATAAAGCAGAGCGTTATGCAAGGCATGCTACCGGCCTTGAGGAAGTGGGTGAGGAAACAAAGGTTTTGTTGGTATTCCTTAAGTACCTGAAGCAGGCATCGGATAAAATGGAGGATGGATTGAAGTTATACCGTACTGCTGCAAACAACACTCCTGAAACTAAACGTACGCAGGCTTTGCGGGAAGTGGTAGTAGCTGAACAACTTCAGCGGATGATGCAGAGTGATTATGCGATCCTTGAGTTTGAGGACCTTCGCCTTCAGTTAGTAGGAGAGCAAGACAGGCAGAAAGCCGGGGTGATACTAGATAAAATGGAAAATATTGTACGCGAAGAGATTGAACGCACGGAACATTCACTGCTTGCTGCTACCCGGGACTCACGATTGGGGTTCCAATTTGAGCAGGATTATGTATATACTCCTTATTCGCTAAAAGAGAAGCTTGGGGTTCTAAATGAGACACTGGATATACAATTGCCAAATGCCCGGAGTAAGATTTCAGAGTTAACGTGAGCGGCTAGATTATTTTTACACTTAATTTTTATAAATTAATATGATGAATACAACAACAATCCCGAAGCAAGAATTTAATGATCGTATTGCGAAATTTCAATCCAACATTCAGGAAGCCGGTTTAGATGCCTGTCTTGTCAATGCAAGTGAATCGGACATGGCAAATGTGCGTTATTTGAGCGAATTCTGGCCTACATTTGAATTTGCTGCAGTATTTGTTCCCGCGGAGGGAGAAGCAGTATTACTGGTCGGACCTGAAAGCGATCAATACGCTGCTCAGCGCAGTGTTTTTTCAAACATTGAAAAGATGATCGAATACCGCGAGTCAGCTGAGCCGGATTGTCCCGGAATGGATTTTGCAGGTTTTCAAGATATCGTTACACGGTACACACCAAATGGCAAGATAAATAAACTGGGTATTGTGGGATGGTCGGTCACAACGCTTCCTGTTTATACGGCACTAAAAGAGCAATTACCTGATGTGGAACTTGTTAAGGCTGACAAAACTTTTCTGCCTTTAAGATTTATAAAGAGCGGGAATGAACTGGCCTGTATGCGAAAGGCTTATGATATTTCAGAACTGGCAGTTGAAGCCATAATCAATGAAATTAAGCCAGGCATGACCGAATTACAGGTAATTGGTATTGCGCAAAGAGAGATATACAAACATGGGGGCGAATATGAGGGCCATGCACTCTACTGTTTCTGTGGTTTGTCAACCAATAATGCCATATCACGTCCAACGCATAACAAGATCGTAGAGAATGAGATCATTCAACTGAATATTGGTGCACGTGTAAGCGGGTACTCATCAAGTGTTGGATTACCCATATCAATAGGTCCTTTACCGGAACGAAAAAGAAGACTGGTTGATTTTGGACTGGAGGCCCATTTCAAGACTATGGAGATGCTTGAAGCAGGAAAACCTGCCGGTGCAGTCGTAAATGATTATGAGGCATGGGTTGCATCTCGCGGATTTGAAAAATACCTTCTTTATGGCCCATGTCACAGCATCGGTATGATGGAGGTGGAGCAACCTTGGATGGAATCCACTTCAGACTATGAGCTGCGAGAGAACATGACATTTCAGGTAGATACCTTCTTCTATGATAAGGACTTCGGACTCCGCTGGGAAAATGGGATTGTAATTAAGAAAGGCGGTATAGAAAAACTCTCTTCCAGGTTCATGAAAGTAATTGAGATTTAAAAAATAGAATTATGCGTTATGAAATGATGTTCCCGGATCAGATCCGGGAAGCAATTGACAACAATACTCCGGTTGTGCTTGCACTGGGAGTTCTTGAATACCATAGTGAACATATGCCGCCAGGCGTTGATACCCTCTTGCCGGTTAGTGCATTGGAGCTGCTCGAAAAGGAGATGCCATTGGTTATCATGCCGCCTTTCTATTACGGCGCCGGAACTTATGCTGTGGCTCCTCCGGAGCGTAATGGAGGGATTCATGTTGATTCGGCTGTACTGAATTCATTTGCACGTCAGTTGTTTTACAACCTCTTGCGGATTGGGTTTCGTAATATTAATGTATTTGTTCACCATCAGAGTGAAAACTTTGCCAACGGTATGCCAACTGACTTGTCCTTCAAGCTTGCAGCAAGGCAGGAGATTTTTGCTTTTATAGAAAATGAGCGTGGAGATGGATGGTGGGGGGATAACTCCTCAGCGAGCTATTACGAGGACCATGCTGCGGGTGACGATCCATTCAACTGGATCAGAATCTTGCCGTTTATGAGCGCTGAAGCACAAGCTCAATTCCCTATTGATCATGCCGGTGAACAGGAGACATCATTGATGATGGCATTCTGCCCGGAGGGTGTTGATATGGCTCGTTTTTCTGAGGAGAAATGGTACTCACAAAGTGCAAATAAGGCTTCTGTTGACTATGGTAATCGTGCTAAAGAGATCATTCTTCGTGATATGAAAAAGGCTTTGGGGAAATAACGGATGACTGGACCTGAATTACTCGAGTTACTGCAAAAGGCAAAACGACGGTCGCATGTAATTGGCAGCCCGGAAAATGGTATTATTGTTGGACTTGATATTGAAGGACGGCTATTTACAGTGCTTAACGGTCAGGTTTTAAGCCGGGTTGTACCATCTGCCATTTTGAATCATAGCAATAAGAATTATTATCAAAATCCGGGTGGCGATGCCTTATGGCCTGCTCCTGAGGGTACCTGTTTTGGTTACGAGTATGGTACAGGTAAATGGAGGGTTCCTCCCGCAATAACCGGGGCAGTTTGGGAAGTTGAGCAGTCTATAAATAAGACAGTGATAAGGGCTGAAATAGACCTGGTAAATAACCTGCAGATTGGTATTCCCTGCGAATTTGAACGACATATAGAATTTGAATGTCGTGGCGAATCACTAATCCAAAATGTCACTGAAATGATCCGGTATATCGGTGTGAGAACATTGGATAAAGATGAATTCAGGCTTGCTCCATGGTCATTATGCCAATTCGATGTTGGCCCGGAATGCAAAGTTAAAATGCCTCCACCTTCCCCTGAAGATATCTGGGATATGTATGATTCCAGCCTGTCCCAGCGTGGAATGTCAGGAGATAAATATATAGTTGACGCAAAAACAGATTTTCGATTTCAACTGGGATTAGGGTCAAAAGTGGCATGGATAGAATATGTCTGTGGTGATGATTTTCGTGTAAAACGAAATGCTGGACCGTTACCATCAGGACAAAGTTATATCGATATCACTGATGCTCCTCCTGAACAATTACCCTCTGATAAAGGAGTTAAACTCAGTATCTACTGTGATCCTTCAGGTTTTATGGAAATAGAGGCCTGTGGAGGTTGTCCCGATACCCTTGTCCCGGGCACAGAGCTTAGCGTCAGTATTATGACAGAATACATACAGCTTAGTGTACCATTAACGAATAATATTTCATAAATACATACAAAAGCTTTTCTTACTGTGACTGACAAAAAAAAGACCCTGGTTATTCCTATGATTATCATAGGATCCATGTTTGCCGTATTAGGCTTCGCATTGGGAATAAATGCATTTTTTGTTCCATTTGTGAAAGAGGCATTTAATATTTCCATCACTATGTCGTATCTCGTGATGACCGCGACATTTCTAGCATTTGTGGTTTTTGGAGTCCCTTCAGGTGCAATCATAAAAAAGTTTGGTTACAAAAGAGGGATGATTATGGCCTTTATAATCATGGCATTTGGTTTCTATTTAATAGCCCCTGCAGCAAAAATTGTAAGCTTTCCTATGCTGCTCCTGGCGCTATTTATAAGTGGCATGGGGCAAACTTTATTAACTGGTGCCGTAAATACTTATGTTACTATTTTGGGTCCGCCTGAAAGTGCGGCTAGCAGGATATCCCTGATGGGAATATGCAGTAAAACCTTTTATGCTGTGGCTTCACTCATGTTGGCTGTTTTTATGGATCTGGCCAATGTACAGATAGCAGATACGATTCTGCCCTTTTACATTATTTCAGGAGCCCTGGTTGTTTTGGGCTTTCTATATTATTTTGCACCTCTTCCTGAGATCAAAGCTGCAGGAGAAGATGAGAGTGACAACAACTCCGAAGTCTCTTCATATGCCAATTCAAAAACAAGTATTTTTCAATTTCCGCATCTACTGCTGGGCGTCTTTGCAATATTTTTCGATATAGGCTTGGAATACCTCGCTCTTGGATCAATAAATGACTATGCAGCCATTCTTAATTTGCCATCACCCGAGAACTATGTCTGGTTTGCCTCGGCAGGTATGGTGATTGGTTATATAGCAGGTGTGATATTTATTCCGAAGTCTATAAGCCAGAGAACAGCATTACTGGTATCAACTATTTTGGGTGTTATTGTCACTATATTGATTGTAATATTCCCAGCAGGTGTATCCATCTATCTTGTTGCTGTTCTTGGATTGGCTAATGCTTTAATGTGGCCTGCTATATGGCCAATGGCCATAGCCGATCTGGGGAAATTTACTAAAATGGGATCTTCACTGCTGGTGACAGGGATTATAGGTGGGGCTTTTCTTCCATTGTTATTCGGGTATATTGCAGATAAAACATCTCACCAGGTTGCCTATCTGGTTTGTCTTCCCTCCTATCTCTATATCATGTATTTTGCTTTATCAGGGAGTAAGATCAGGATAAAATAAATTTTTAGCGATATCATGGAACAGCTTAACTTTAAAAAGAACATGAAATTAAAACGTATTTATTTGCCTCTGCTCCTGAACACTGTGCTGCTTACCGGCATGCCCCTTCATGGACAGGTGCAGTTTAAAGATGTAACGGAAAAGGCAGGGCTTTTGAAACCCCTCAAGGGGGTGATGGGCCATGGGGCTGCCTGGGGCGATGTGACCGGCAATGGCTATCCTGATCTGTTTCTCGGGACATTTTCCGACCGGAGCGACTCCATTTACGCGGAACGAGGCCATCCTGCACAAGCTGAACCGGACAAACTCTTCCTGAACAGGGGTGACGGAACTTTCGAAGAGGTGATGGATAGTCCGTTACGACAATATGGAAGGAATTCCGGGGCGGCGTTTGCCGATTTTGATAATGATGGTGACCTGGACCTGGTGGTTTCTCATAATGCCCTCAATGATATGAAGCCAGTGAATAGTACAGGCAATTTCCTGTTTCAAAATGATGGTTCGGGATCCTTCACCGATGTAACAGAAAAGTCGGGACTGGACTTCGGAACACCATTTACCGGCCGGAATACTTTTGTCTTTGATTACAATGGTGACGGGCTCCTGGATATACTTATGCAGGAGGACTGGGTACGTGATGACGTTTCAGGGGGCAATTCCAGACTTATGAAAAACACAGGTGACCTGGTGTTTAAAGATGCCACAGCAGAGGCCGGACTCCCCCATGGATACCGGAAGGGGTTACACGGGATTGGCGGTTTTGTGGGAGATATTAACGGGGATCTCTGGCCCGATCTGTTCTTCGCCCACAGCTGCCGGATGTTCATTAACAACAGGGACGGTTCATTTCATGAGAAAGTGTACAATATGGTACATCCGGCGTATAGATTAAATGTGACGGAATCCCAAAGTAATAACTGGACCTGCGGGGCAGATATCGGTGACCTCGACAACGACGGGGATATGGATATGGTCATGGGTGAACATTTCTCCTCATTGGATACTGTTGAACGAACGTTGTATGTTTACTTAAACGAGGGCAATGATAAGGACGGGAATCCCGTACTGTGTGATATCACATCTAAGGCAGTGCTTGTCCCTCCATCAGAAAAGACACCCCATATTCAGCTTCAAGACATGGATAATGATGGAATGGTTGATATACTGGCATCCAGTAATAATGATTTTGTTTACCGCAATCATGGCATTGAAGGGGGTATTCCACGGTTCTATGAGCCCTCTGGCTCGGGTTGTGAAGGGGGCCACGGCTATTGGCCTGCAGGTCCTCTCGGAGACTTTGACCGGGATGGCAGGCTCGATTTCATCGGCCCCGAGTGGGAGACGGCTGCACATTCACCGCTTCTGAAGAATGTGACTAAGGGAGCCAAAAAATACATCGCCATAAAATTGGAGCTGCAGGATGGCCTTAACCGGAACGGAATTAATGCCAGAGTCGATATCTATGAAGCCGGGAAGCTGGGAGAAGTTGAATACCTAATCGGAACACGCATCATCACTATATCAAACGGCTACAGCAGTGGGTATGAGGCAATAGCCTATTTTGGATTACCCAAACACAGGAAGGTGGACATCCGTGTATCCATGCCCTGTGATGGTCCTGTTTTCACCGCCAATTCCGTAAAAAGAAACCAGATGTATATATTTAAGTAACAATAAGTATCCTGCCAGGCAATTAACTTATGCATATCATTTGAAAACTGGATTTTGAAACGCTTATTTTTAAAATACCTGATTATTGTAAAGCTCCTTGCTTTCATCCTGGTCATTAGCTGTGATCACCATGGATCCAAAGAGCATGGAGAATTTATCAATGATAGCCTCTATTTGAAGAATGTACCTGTTCAACCAGGTGAAGATAGCTGGAGATTTGTTGAGGATCTGAAAACACCAATATGGTCACAGCATGCCTGGGAACCGGCTGAACCGGCTCCTCAGCAGGCAGACCTTTCTCAAGGTGTGACCATTAAAGAGAATTTTCCTGACACAAAGGGAAGACTTGAGACTGCCTATGCCGATCTGAGGTTTTTTCTTGCTGCCGGCAGTGTGTCTTGTGACAATGGCAAATATATGATTGTAGCAGAAGAGTCTGCAAGTTTAAATGGTGAGTCATTTCGTATCGATATTAAGCATGATGCTTGCCATATCTTTGCAGGTGATGCTGATGGTATCCAGCGAGGCATTTATTACATTGAAGATGAGATGCTTCGTATGCGAGGTCCATTTCTTCCTCTGGGAACTGTTGAAAAGAATCCGATTATCCAAAGACGTATATCACGTTGTTTCTTCGGACCCATCAAACGGCCACCAAGAATGAGGGACGAGTTGATGGATGATGTTGATTATTATCCAGACCAGTACCTGAACCGGCTTGCACACGAAGGTGTCAACGGGTTATGGCTAACCGTCGAATTCCGCGATCTTGTAGCAACTACTTACACCCCCGAAGCAGGAAAGGAGGGTGAAAAGCGTCTTGCCAAATTGAAGCAAACTGTAGACAAGTGCCTGAGATATGGAATTCGCACCTATATATTCTGTATTGAACCCCGGTCCTGGGATACGCATAGTCCGGTAGTAAAAAATTATCCGGAGTTGGCAGGAGCGCCAGGAGGCAAGGGGTACTACTTCTGTCCGATGAGCCAAACTGCACATAATTATTTGTATGAATCAGTAAATACAATTTTCAGTGCAGTACCAGAACTTGGTGGAATTATCAATATTACACATGGAGAAAGAGGAACAACATGTTTAAGCACTGTTTCTGCCATATCCGATTATAAGGATAAAATTAATTGTCCACGGTGTTCCCATAAAGAACCTTGGGAAATTTTACACGCTTCACTTTCGGCCATGGAACAAGGTATGCACGATGCGGCACCTGAAGCCGAACTGGTAAGCTGGCTCTATATGCCGCAGCCCCAGCGATTCGTTACAGGAGATTCATATGCTCTTGGTGATTGGGTGTATGATCTTCCTGCTTTTACTCCGAAAGGGGTAATTGTACAGTTTAATTTTGAGTCGGGTGTGAGCCGTATGGTATTTGATAAATTACTTGTGGGTGGAGATTATTGGATATCAAATCCAGGACCCAGTACCAGATTTGAGCGTATAGCAAATGTTGCCCGGGAGAATAGCACAAAAGTTTCGGCCAAAATACAGACTGGAAATTCTCACGAGGTGGCAACAACTCCATATGTTCCGGTGCCATCATTGCTGTACATGAAATTTGCCGAAATGCGCCGTCTTGGGGTTTCTCATACTATGCTGTGCTGGTATTTTGGTAATTATCCTGGTTTGATGAACAAGGCAGCTGGGATCCTCTCTATGGAACCATTCCCTCCTGATGAAGAAACATTTCTAAAACAACTTGCCACTATCGACTGGAAAAGGGAGGATGTACCCACAGTAATAAAGGCTTGGAAACACTTCAGTGATGGCTATCAGAACTATCCCCTTACCAATATG
The DNA here is from genome assembly GCA_964642325.1 of uncultured Bacteroides sp. GTDB lineage: Bacteria > Bacteroidota > Bacteroidia > Bacteroidales > SM23-62 > SM23-62. Next base: position 12,727 of record CAZXOJ010000042.1, read on the forward strand.
TTCCAGTATTACGGACCTATGCATGACGGTCCTGTCTGGCCTCTATTGCTGAAGCCGGTTGATGCCCCTCTATCACCTACATGGCAGATAGGCTCCAGTAGTACACTTAAAGCGTGGCCGCCCAGTGGAGACCGTGTCGGGGAATGTATCGGCGAAATATTGACGCTGGAAGAAGCCGTAGAACTTACCAGCAGGATGTGCAAATCATGGGAGAAAGGAGTGGAGCTGTTAAAAGAGATAGAACAAAATTATGCAGATGAGCATGAACGGATCAGGGATATTGGTGTGGCCAAAGCCCTGGGTATCCAGTTCCGCAGTGGATACAACATTCTTCATTTTTATCTCCTGCGTGAAAAAATGTTAAGGATGGAGGGAGAGGAACGTCTTGACTTATTGAACAACCTGGTTGATATTATCCTGGAAGAGTTGGAACTTGATGAACAACTACTTTTACTGTGCAATAATGACTCCAGGCTTGGATTCCATTCTGAAGCTGAAGGTTATAAATACTTTCCTGAAAAAATAGGATGGCGAATGGATCAACTGAGAAGTGTACTGGCCAATGATGTACCAGAAGTGAAAAAGATTATCCGGAATAATGAATCCTTGTTCCCTGAGTACACGGGTATACAGCCTCAAGGAGCGGTTGCTCACTGTATTGCCTCAAAAGATGCCGAATGGCATGGCTCAGGAGGCAAACCTCCTGTTGGATTACAATGGCAGAAATGTATCTATGGCCCGGAAACAAATGAGATAAAATGGGCATCAATATTGGATAAAAAGGCGCTGTATATATGGGTATCGGATAGGACAACCAGTGATCATAACACCTCATTACAGGCCATTACCAATTTACAGATAAAGATAGAACCACAACGACTATATCCCGCCCGGCATTTCGTTTACGACCTGGGGAATGAACAGACAGATAATGAACTTGTAAATGTTGTTACTGAGCCTGGTGTCAGGCATGTCGGAGTTCGTATTCCCTTTGAGAAAATAGGTATTGATACTAACGACCTGCACCCTGTCAGGATTGATGTTCGAGTACAAAATGAAAGAGGAGAAGCAAACTCATGGCGCCCGAATAACCCAATCACATCAAGACTCATGCTGGGACCGGACAATCCGGCCGATCTGGGGTGGCTGATATTTGATAATAAACAATGAAATCGGGAAAGGTATCATGAAATATTAGCATCAAATTCTTGCAATTATGAAAAAGCAGCCCTATCAAACTAAAGCAAATCCCATTATTGTTGTGTTGTATGGATTTCTAGCTATAGCTTTTCTGATTAGCTTTATTCCTGGACTGGATCAAACACAACAATCAGAAGATGCTGGGACAAAACCATATAACCTGATCGTTATTATGACGGACAATCATGGACCCTGGACGCTTGGGTGTTATGGCAACCAGGACGTATTGACACCAAATATTGATCAGTTAGCTTCTGAAGGGATGTTGTTTGAGAGAGCTTTTGCATCCAATCCTGTTTGCTCACCCACACGCGCTACCTTCCTTACCGGGCTAATGCCTTCACAACATGGTGTGCATAGTTGGTTACACGCCGACCGTCTACAAATGGGCCCTGATGTGCAAAGTACCCTCGCTGAATTCACATCACTTGGCGATGTGCTAAAAGCTGCCGGATACGCTTGCGGTTTGGTTGGAAAGTGGCATTTAGGAGACAACATTCGGCCACAGGAGGGTTTTGATAGCTATTGGATAACTAAACCACATGGCCATACCCTTGAGTTCTATGACCAACCAATCATCCATGAAGGCAAAGTCTATACGGAACCACGATATACCACTGATTTGTGGACAGAACACGCAATCAAATTTCTCAAGCAGAATCAAGGAAAGGAAAAACCATTCTTTTTGTTGCTTACTTACAATGGGCCATATGGCCTTGGACAGAGTCTGCTTCAGCCAGCTCAAAACAGACATGCTAAATACTATGCTGATAAACAACTTCCCTCATTTCCCCGTAATCCAATTCATCCGTGGCAATACAACAATCGAGAGTACATGAACAATCCGGTTGCCATGAGACGATACGCTGCCGAGATCAGCGGAGTGGATGATGGTGTTGGCAAAGTGCTGGATGAGATTCGTCAGTTGGGAATGGATGAGCAGACATTGATTGTATTCACTGCCGACCAGGGATTAGGTTGTGGGCAACACGGCCTGTGGGGCATGGGGGACCATACTAAGCCTTTGCACGCCTTTGACCCAACCATGCATATCCCATTAATTTTCCGCCATCAGGGTAGGATTTCTGCCGGTAGCAGTACGAAAATGATGGTCGCTAACTATGATATGATGCCCACTATCCTGGGCTATTTAGGGATGGATGACAAGAAGCCAACTGAGCTGCCTTTGCCTGGGCAGGATTTCAGCCGAAAATTACGGGGACAATCTATCAAGTGGAATAATGCAATGTTTTATGAGTACATCAATACACGCGCTATTCGCACTGATGAGTGGAAACTAATCCTTCGTCACGATATCGGTCCCAACGAGTTATATAACTTGACAGAGGATCCAGGTGAATGGATTAATCTGTATGACAATAAAACATACGCTGATATACAATCTAAATTATCAGCTCAATTGACTGATTTTTTTGATCGCTACACCGATCCCAGGTATGATTTGTGGAATGGTGGGGCTTCCAAAACACTTCTGGATCTCGTGACAGTGAAGAAACCTAATTAAAAATCTCCAGGAGCCTAACCCTTAAATACCCTGATAAAAATGAGCAATCTTAATCGCCGTGAATTTATCTTTCAAACTGCTGTTTGTGCAGGTGGCCTTTCATTGGGCTTACACTCGTGTGTAAATGACAATGCTGATCTGTTGAAAGGAGTGCATGATTTTCTTTACCGTGTGGCCAATCCGGATGGGTCTTTCCGCCCGGGCATTGATCCGAACTACAAAGGTACATCAGATACAGGTCTGACCGGTATTGCAGCGCCAGCATATGCTACCATCCTCTGCGACACATTCGGGTGGTCTGTTCCTTATCCTGCAGAAACCATAGAGTTTTTCTTCTCTTGTCAGGATCCTGATGGTGCCTTTTATGCACCAACCGGAAGTATGGACCAGCATTCCCCCCATGCTAAATTATACAATACCTTACAGGGAATCATCTCTCTCCGTCTGCTGGGAGAAAAGCCCAGGTATGATACCATGCCGGTGATTGACTACTTCTTTAAGGAAGGTGAATTCATGGACCTTCCGCTCTATACAACAAGTTTCTTTCCACTTTTTTTCAGTGCCCTGGGACAAAAAATGCCAGACCATATAGACCGCAGAATGCGTGAGTATATTATAAGGGAGCAACAGGAAGATGGCTACTTGCAGGATCATGTTGCCACTACATTTCATGCAGCCCACTATTTTCGTCTGATCGGTGAACCTACTCCAAAAGCCGGAGCTATGATTGACCGTGTGATTAAAGATCAGAAAGAAGATGGATCCTGGTATTTATGGGAACCAGCCCAGGATGTTCATGCTTGTTTCGACGCCCTATTCATTCTTCACCAGCTTGGTGATCCGCTTGACCCTCGCATTAAACAAGCATACCAGAAGGCAACAGATTGGATATTGAAATGCCATAAATCGGATGGTGGTTTCACCCATTTTCCGGAAGAGACAATTTCAGATGTGGACGCTGTATACTTCCATGTCGGTGCGTTGGTTGAAGCCGGTTACCTGCAAATGCAAAGGAACCTTACGAATGAAGAGATCCTGGGATGGGGTCATGCCATGGACCCACTTAAAAATTATTCCTGCATCGATTGAAGGTCGTTCGACGAAACAGGTCATTTGATGAATTAGATCATTTACACTTTATCCGGCAATTCATAGGGAGACCTGTATGCCTTGGTCAGATAAGAATCTGCTTCTGCATCATTGATGAAGGTCTCCGCATGAGGATTGAAATGTAAGGTTCTATTCAGCCTGCAGGCAATATTTCCGAGGTGACATAGCGATGAGGATAAATGCCCTTGCAGGATGTCGGCATTGAGATCCTGCCATTTTCCGGACCGGACGCAATCCATGAAATTTGTAAAATGGTTAACCACCGCATCACTGGTGGCCGGATCTTCATTTGAAAATACAGGACCCTCTGTCTCCTCATAGGATGAGAATCCGCTGGGTCTGAGCTTAATATCACTCAAATTTGTCTGACATTCTCCGATATCTTCATTGTCTATTTTCATCCATCCTTTCGATCCGAAGATCAGGTTCCCAATCCTGATACCTCCTTCTGCATTGGTAGCCAGTCCCCGTACATCGAATTGGATAATGCTGCCGTCATCATATTCAAATTCCAGATGCTGGATATTCGGAGTTTCCTGGTCACTATCCCAGATAAAAAAGTTACTCGTCCCCTGTATTTTCACAGGATGAGTCAGCTTGTTCAGTGTCCATCTGCCGATGTCAGCCTGGTGAATACCCTGGTTGCCCAGATCACCACAACCTGTATCCCAGAACCAGTGCCACTTGTAGTGGAAGCGGTTCTCATTGAATGGCCGATATGTGGCAGGCCCGAGAAATGCGTCCCAGTTAACACCTTCCGGTATGGCGCTGTTTTTTACATGTCCGATACTGCCGCGTGGTTTCAGGCAAAGTCCTTTGGCCATGTATATATCTCCAAGTCCCCCGTCATTTAAAAAATTCACTCCCTGAATGGTGGCAATATTGCTTCTGGCCTGTGTGCCTGTTTGAACCACACGATTATATTTTCTGGCTGCTTCCACCATTTTCCTGCCCTCCAGTACTGTGTGGGAAACAGGTTTTTCCACATAAACATCCTTCCCGGCCTGGCAGGCCCATATGGTCATTAATGCATGCCAGTGGTTCGGGGTGGCAATGGTTACCACATCAATGTCTTTGTTTTCCAGGACTTTTTGGTACTCCGTTGTAGTGGCAGGCTTATATCCGGTTAATTTCTCAACTTCTGCCACCGCCTCTGGCAATAATCTTTGGTCGATGTCACATAAGACAGCAATTTTCACATTTGGTACCTTCACCAGGGCACGGATAAGATCCTTGCCCCTGCTGCGGATACCAGTAACTGCCACATTAATGGTATCATTCTGGCTCCTATTTATTGGAACCTGGTTTATGATCGGGCTACTGACAAAAGCGCCTGCGGTGGCGACGCCAGATTTTTTCAGAAAAGAACGTCTGTCTATATTTTCCATAGTATTTGCATCTTTCAATCTAAAATTATCAATAATTGTTGATTTGTCAAACCCTCGTGGTTCTTAATTCCAGACAACCTTGTCATTATCTCTGATAAGGTTTTCGGGAATGGGATGTTTTTCATCAAAAGGGTAGAGGTCTTCAATCTCTTCTATGACAATTCCTTTTTCCAGCATGTGGGCATCCATTGCCATGGAAAGATCCAGTCCAAGATGTTTGGCCAGGAATGGATAAACAGCGGCACGTTTATTAAAATCATACCCATGCTGATCATCAGGCAGATGAACATTTTCCACCATTTCCGGTTTATCAAATAACTCATAAATGTATTTGATGTTCGGATACTCTATTTCAGGGGTGGTTTCCGTTGCATCTGTGCCTACCGAAACCAGTAAAAGGGGATGAGGTGCAATACATGCGGTAATTTCGACATTATTGGTTTTAAAGTTCTTGTTTTCGTGAATGGGCATTCCCAGTTCACAAATGCATCCTCCAAAGTGTCTATTCGAAATCATTACCACTGGAACAGAAATATTTACCCTGCTATCAACGGCAGCCAGATGGAAGGTTTGTGTACCTCCTCCCGAAGCACCCGTGCAGGCAATCCGGTTTGGGTCTGCATCCATTGAAATAAGGAAATCGACAGCACGGATACTGTTCCAGATTTGCAGCTTCATTGTTTTGGGATGATCATGGCGCCAACCTAATTCTGCAAGTTGCCCATATCCTACCATATCATAGGTAAAAACCATAGCACCCATACGTGCCATGGCAGCACAGCGATTTTGTACATCCGGTCGATAACGTCCATAGTCCTCTCTTTTTGGCCAATGTCCATGGGGACTTAAAATTCCTGGTAGTTTGTCTTTTGCTGATGTAGGACTGTATATACTCCCGGTGACATAGACCCCGGGTAGACTCTCAAAGGCTACATTCTGTACCTGGTAACCGTCGAATAATCGTTTTTCACCTAAGATGGGATTTAAGGCGCATTTTTCAGGTAGGGGTTGTAATTCCACAGCCAGCAGAATTTGTGAACGGATTTCTTCAGCGCGTGCCTGCCAGGCTTCAGGAGTTGTATAGTTTTTACGCATTTGATTTAGAAATGCTGCACCCTCTGATGCTGACCATTGATAGACCTGCCCGGCTTTGGAAAGTTCTAATTCAACTGGTTTTTCTATTTTAGACCTATTGCCGGTACAAGAGGCCAGCACGCTGATGAATAGGAAGATACAAAAGAGTTTGAAAAAAATGGTTGCTGGATATTTCATATAACAATATTACAGTTTTCTTTCCTAGCTACATCGTTACCATTCCACAAAATAAGTTATAACTTTGGTATCTGAGCTAATTATCGAAACGATTTGAAATACCTTATTAATTAAAATGAAAACGTTATTAAAAATACTAACAATTGGAATTTTAACATCCGCTTGCGGAATATCTGAATCTGAAACAGGATGGGAGATCAGTGTTTTACCTTCTTCTGTCCGCCTGGATCCGGAAACGAATGAGATCATAGACCAGAGATTTGATGCGGTTATCCAGGAAAACAGTCGGAATAAAGACCTCCTGGAGAAGAATTGGATCTACGATGGCGAGCAGGTCACCTTGCATGGCGCCAGGGGTGAATACATCTCCTTCCAGCTCGTATTGACGAACCATACCGGATCGACCCTGAAGGGTATCAATATTGATGTATCTTCTTTTCAAGGAACCGATTCAAGGTTTAATGTTGATCCTGAACTATTTTTGGAATGGGCAGTTGAGGTTAAAACGCTCAGTACAGGATATCCGAAAGCCTCACTGGGTACAGGCTGGTACCCCGATGCCCTGATCCCGTTTGAATTTGTACAAATGGATTCCTCTAAAGTGCATAGAAGGTGGACTTATCCTGTTGAACTTCCTGATTTTAACAACCGTATCGACAATCAGCGTTCCCTGATTGTATGGGTGGACCAGTATATCCCTTTTGATTATGAAGATGCCAAACCAGGCACCTATTCCAGTACTATCTCAGTGACTATTGGAAATGAAACCAGTAGCATTCCTGTGAATCTTGTCGTGTGGGATTTTGCGATTCCCAATGAGAATAAATTGAAAGCAGCCCTCCAGCACGAAGGCTTCCTGAGCAGGAAGGATCCAGCAATTGAACTGGAGATCTATCACCTTTTTAAACGGAACCGTATCTCCCTGATGGATCCCACCTATAAGCCCGATATGCAAATGTCAGAACAAGGGGTTATAAGCCTGGGCTGGGATTCATTCGACGAGCGCCTGGCAAAATATTTTACAGGGGATGCATTCACCAGTGAATACGGTTATGATTACGGTCCGGGTTATGGTGAACCGGTAGAAACATTCATCTTACCCTTTAACGTTCATGGAAAACACGGAGGATCGGGATGGCCGGATATCGGTAATATCCAGGAAGAACTCCAACCTGAGAACCAGGCGGTATACAGGAAGGTAATAAAGGAAGTGCGCAATCATCTTATTCCGCTGGTTGATCCCGCAAAGACAGAGCTTACAGTATATCTGAACGGGCTGGATGAATCTTATTTCCCGGAGGCATGGGAACGGATGGTGCATTATGGTGATATATTCAAAGAGGATTACCCAGAGACCCGCTTTCGGATTGACGGTGGTTACAGCGAGGAAGCCATGGAAGTAGTACAACAGTCTATCAGCTCCTGGGCCTCACATACGATTAATTATGACATAGACCGGATCAGGAAGTACCAGGAGATGGGGATCGAGGACTGGCTTTATGGTCCCATGCTCTATGAATCAAAGGTAAATAGCTGGGTAGGAAGTTCGACCTTTCTTGATCTGCCCCTTGTCAATGACAGGGCGATTAGCTGGGCCTGCTGGAAGTACCATACCTATTCCTGGATCAGCTGGGGAATTGGTGCTGGATGGGAGTCTGCATGGTATGATCCAGAGACATGGAAAGATACATATAAATCCGGCTCAGATTCTGATGCTGACTATACATTCAAAAAGTGTAATGGAAATGGGATGCTCATATACAGTCCTGGCATTGTTCCAAACGTCAGTGGGGCATGTCCTTCTATCCGGCTTAAAACCATGAGGGACGGGGTGCAGGAATATGAATATATGCGCCTGTTGTCTGAAATTGATGGCAACGATGAGAGGGTAGAAGAAATCGTGAACAGCATCATTAAACAGCCCTTTGGAGAAAGTTCCATCGGAAACCTGGATGTCTGGATTTTTGATGCGGAGCAGTGGGATATGCGAAGGATACAATTGGGAAAACTAATTGAAGAATCAAACAAAAATAAATGAATATGAAAAAAGAAATCAATCGCAGGAAATTTGTAAAAATCACCACAGCTGCAACCGGGGGCCTTGCACTTTCCCACCTGGGAATGGCCCAATCTTATTTCCAGGAAGAAAAACCGTTGCGAATAGGCTTTGTAGGTGTTGGAGACCGCGGTTCATATCACCTTGATGCGGCACTCGGCATAAAAGGTATTATCGTTCCGGCTGTCTGTGATATTAAAGATGGACCCCTGCACCGGGCCAAGA
>CAZXOJ010000043.1:0-21191 GCA_964642325.1 uncultured Bacteroides sp.
TTGGTAAGCTTATATTCTTCCCATTTTTTGAAGTCCAGGGCATCCACAGCCTTCTGAGCATTGGCCCCTGTAGTGTGGCAATCATAACATGAGTTTGTCAGTATCACTGATACTTTTTTGGGGAAATCAGCTTGCTGTTCTGCAGGGGGAGGACTTGTATTTCCTTTTACCATCAATGTGTGGATCAGTAGAATGGTCAGTACAATCCGGATTCCGTTTTTCATAGTATGATATCAATTAAATATTTAAAGATCGAAATATAGCCAAAATATTAATACCGGTAAAGAGTAGCATGCCAGCTCGTAAGATTGTCAGCGTTGAATATGGCGTTCGGCATGGTAGGAGGATCTGACCAGTGGACTGCTCTCCACGAATCGGAAGCCCATTTCCAAGCCGGCTTTTTTGTACTCCCTGAATACATCGGGATGGATATAATCCCTTACCGGATGATGGCGCAACGTTGGTTGCAGGTATTGCCCAATGGTAAGGACATAACATCCAGCATCTCGGAGGTCCGCCATGGTTTCCAGCACTTCTTCCAGGGTTTCCCCCAATCCCAGCATGATCCCTGACTTGGAAATGTTTCCCTGGGATGAGATGTATCTTACGACATCCAGGCTGGTTTCATACTTATTCAGGCTCCTTATTCTGGATGTTAAACGCTGTACGGTTTCAAGGTTATGGGAGATTACTTCAGGACCGGCATCAAAAACCTGCTGAATATAGTTGTGCCTGCCCCGAAAATCCGGTATTAGTGTTTCAAGGGTCAGCGCCGGGTTGGTTTCCTTCACTGTCCGGATTGTCTCGGCCCAGAATGAAGCTCCACCGTCCTCCAGGTCATCTCTATCCACCGATGTCAGCACACAATGCTTTACCCCCAGGGTCTTAATCGATTCGGCCAGCCTGCGGGGTTCATCCCAGTCAACAGGCATGGGCTTTCCCGTAGGGACAGAGCAAAATTTACAGGCCCTTGTACAGATATCACCCAGGATCATAAAGGTGGCTGTTCCCGCATTCCAGCATTCTCCGATGTTCGGACAGTTTCCACTCTTGCAAATGGTATGTAGGTTATTCTTTTCCGACAGGTTTTTAAGATGGCTGTAGTTTCCGCCGGCCGGCCGTTCCATCCTGAACCACTCAGGCAATCGTCTCACTTTCGCTTTTTCCATCACTTGGCAGGTTTAAAAACAGTCCAAAAATACCGATTTATTTTTAACGATTCTAAATCTCCCCTTATTGGTGATACAACATAAGCTTTAGCCTCCGCTTTCGTAATTTTAAACATGAAATGAAGCTGTTCTTATGATTCTCGGGGTAGACATTGGATCCATGACTATTGCTGCTGTCCGGCTCAATGACATAAAAGAGATCACCGGCACCTTTTATGAAGTTCATCATGGACAGATTGGAAAATGCCTGGCAGAAATGGCCAGCCAGCTGGATGTTGAAAACAGGCTGGATATTGCACTTACCTCTGAATTTACTGATATTCAGACTGCATTGATCAGGGCCAGCAGTTATCCTGACAAGGAATTTGACCATATCCTCCATGTCGGGGCTGAGAAATTTTACCTGGTTATCAAAGATGCAGCAGGAAGATACGAATCGTCCCGCACAAATACATCCTGTGCCGCGGGGACCGGGAGTTTCCTGGACCAGCAGGTCAAAAGGCTGGAGATTCGGTCAATTGAGGAATTCTGTAAGCTGGCTGAAAGCAACAGCAACACTGTCCCCGACATTGCATCCCGCTGTTCTGTTTTTGCCAAGACCGACCTCATTCATGCCCAGCAGGAAGGCCATTCACTTGCAGCTATATGTGACGGGCTCTGCAAAGGACTGGCCAAAAATATCACAGATACCCTGTTCCATGATTCCGCCAGGAATGGAAAGATTCTCTTTACAGGTGGGGTATCAAAAAACCAGGTAGTCGCTGCATATATCAGTGAAATGCTTCAGTCCGAACTGATCGTACATCCATATTCCCATCTTTTCGGGGCACTTGGAACCGGATTGCTGGCATTAGAGGGATCCAGGAAGGATCATGACAGGAAAACCATTGAAGATCTCATCAGAATATTTTCCCCTGACACTGAGGAGCGGAAATATTATTACCAGGCTCTCGAATTATCGCTCAGCCAGTATCCCGATTTTAGTAAAACCAGGAGATGGGATTTTAAGTCCACCATCAGGGGATATGAAAAGAAGGTCGAAGTGGAGATGTTCGAAGAACCCGGTCTGGAAAAACCAGCAGGTATATATATAGGATTCGATATTGGTTCCACCAGTACAAAAGCCCTTATCAGCACTGGTGACAATCTACCCCTGATCGGTTACTACACTTACACCTCCGGTAAACCAATAGAGGCTGCGTACAGCATCATGGAAGCCCTGGAAAAGTTCATGGAAAAGCATGACTGGTATCCTGCTATCCTGGGTGCAGGCACGACGGGTTCGGGGAGAAAGTTGATCGGGAAAATACTAAATGCCGACATTGAGCTGGATGAGATCACCGCGCATGCGCGTGCGGCGATTCACCTGAATAAGGATATTGATACCATTATAGAGATAGGTGGACAGGATGCCAAATTCACAAAACTCAGGGATGGGGAAGTGGTCTTTTCCCAGATGAATGCTGTATGTGCTGCAGGTACCGGAAGCTTTATTGAAGAGCAGGCATTGAAGCTGGATGTATCCCTGGCGGCATATGCGAATCGTGTGGAAGGCCAGAAAGCACCCCTGACCAGTGACAGGTGTACTGTTTTTATGGAGCGTGATATCAACAATTTCATCAACGAGGGATATTCCGTTGATGAATTACTGGCTGCCGTACTCTATTCCGTAAGGGATAATTACCTGAAAAAGGTAGCCATGGAAGGGATGATAGGGAAAAAAGTCTGCTTCCAGGGTGCCACAGCAAAGAATAAGGCCCTGGTGGCTGCTTTTGAGCAAAAACTGGGCAGGGAGATTTTTGTTTCCAGGTTCTGCCACCTGACAGGGGCTTTTGGAATAAACCTGGTCATGCAGGAGGAGAAAATCCGAAAGAGCCGGTTCAGGGGTCTCCAGCTCTATCATACGCATATCCCCGTCAGGACCGAGATCTGTGAACTTTGTAACAACCATTGTAAACTGACCATCGCCCAAATAAAAGATGAAGAGGTTGCCTATGGTTTCCTCTGTGGAAGAGATTACAAGACACCTAAGTATGTGGCCAGGGATAAAGCAGGGTTCAGGCTTTTGGCGGAACGGAAAAAATCCTATGATACGCATATTGAGAATATCCGGGGATCAAAGATTAAAATCGGGATCCCTTCTGCCCTCCATATGTTTGAAGAAATTCCCTTCTGGCGGGTTTTCTTTCGGGAAATCGGCGTGGATCTCATCACCAGTAATACTGATAAAACTTTGCTGAAAGCCGGGAAGCATATTGCTGGCGCAGAATTCTGCGCACCCATAGAATCCATGTACGGACATGTTAAGGCACTCACGGAAAAAGTTGATTATATTTTCCTTCCGGTATATATTGAAACCCGTGACAGATCAGCAGCACGGGAAAGGAATTACTGTTACTACACACAGTTCAGTCCATCCATTGTATCCCAGATTGGGGAAGAGGAATTGCAGGAAAGATTCATTGTACCCGAGATGGATTTCAGCCAGTCACCGAAAATATACAAAACAGCCCTCTACCGGTCTTTGAAAAAAGTGTTGAATGGCCATATTAATTTCCACAATGTCAACAAAGCATGGGAGAAGGCTTCCGGGTTTGCTGAAAGTCAGGCATCAGGGTGGAAGGAAAGATTCACCAAGGAATTCCAGCCTGGAAAGGACCTTTCAGTTGCTTTACTTGGGCGTCCTTATGTGATCCTATCCGGTGAGCTCAACAAAAGCATACCTGAGTATTTTTCCACAAGGGGCGTAAAATGTTTCTTTCAGGACATGCTACCGGTGGATACTTATAAGTCATCATTTACCCGCGAAGTTTTACAGAAGGTACCCTGGCATTATGCAGCCAATATTCTTGGAGCTGCCGAATATATTGCCCGAACCCCGGGTCTCTACCCTGTCCTGGTGACCGCTTTTAAATGTGCTCCGGACTCATTTATCATAGATTACTTTAAAAGAGTTCTTGAAGCTTTTTCCAAACCATACCTGATCCTGCAGATCGACGAACATGATTCCGCCGTGGGATATGAAACAAGGATAGAAGCAGCCCTGCGATCATTCAGGAACCATGGTTCAAAAAAACAATCTGCAGAAGGGGAGAAAATAGCCGGCATTTTCCCGAAGGTGGAGCAAAAGATCGGGGACAAGACCCTGTTATTGCCAAACTGGGATTCCTATACGGCACGCCTTATGACCGCCGTCTTCAGAAAGAAGGGCATAGATGCCCGGCTCCTTGAACCCAGTGACCTGAGTATCAGGAAAAGCATGACCCACAATACCGGCCAATGCATTCCCGTCAATATTGTTGTGCAGGATGCCATCCAGTATATTGAGAAGCACTCACTGGATCCTGCAAATACAATGCTGTGGATGGCTAAATCCAGGCTAACCTGCAATTTCCGGCTCTACCCGGAATATATGAAAACCCTGATGGATAATTACGGACAGGGGATGGAAAAGGTAAGTGTTTATGAAGGATGGGTCTCCAATCTGGATATTTCAATTGGCATGTCCATTCAAACATACTTTGCCTTTATGCTTGGCGGATTGATCAGGAAAATGGGATGCCAGGTCAGGCCTTTTGAGCTGGTACCAGGAAGCACCAACCAGGCGATAGAGCGCTCACTACTGATGTTGGAGAATGCCTTTGGCGGCCAAAATGATCTTGAATCCGCCGTCATCGAGATGGCCAGGCTCTTTAATGAACTCAGCATCCTTGAGCATGGTGAAAAACCAGAGGTAGCAATATTCGGGGACTTCTTTGTCAGGGATCATGAGGTGATGAATCAGCAACTGATTGATCTTATTGAGAATGCCGGCGGGGTTGTAGTTACTACACCCTATCATGATTATGTAAAAATCACTTCCAGCAATGTCATCCGGAGAATGCGCAAAAAAGGTGAGTATTCCACCGCCATACTATCCAGGATCATGCTTGCCCTGCTCGACAAACTCGACATGAAGTATTACCGGCATCTTGAGAGCATTGTCGGGATCAAAGAGAAAATCAGCCCGGAAAGCCTGGAAAAATACCTGGATACCTTCAACGTTAAGCCCTATCAATCAGGTGAATCTTATGACAACCTGTTAAAAATATTTCATATCCTTGAATATCATCCTGACCTTTCACTGTTTATCCAGACCAATCCTGCCTTCTGCTGTCCCGCCCTCATTACCGAGGCTATGACCGGCAAGATCAAAGCAGTTAGCGGGGTGCCTGTGGTTACTGTTACCTATGATGGTACCAGTCAGGGCAAAAATGACATTATTCTCCCATACCTTGTGGCAGCCAGGGAGCGCATGGGCGTTTGAGATATTATTAGTATTTTTCAATACATTAACAATATAAAACAATGGACGGACTTAAGCTTGATATAAGCAATGTATACCCCTTCGCATCGGAGGAATCCATCCTGGGATTCCAGGAACAGGCGCTAACACAGTTAACCTCCCTGAACAAAAAAACAGGTGCAGGCAATGATTTCCTTGGTTGGCTTGACCTGCCATCAAACATTCCGGAAGAGGAGATCAATAAGCTCGAGGAAGTTGCAGCTTTTTTGCGCGAAAAAGCAGAGATTATCGTGGTCGTGGGCATAGGAGGTTCCTACCTGGGGGCCAAATCCATTATCTCAGCCATGAGCCATAATTTTGATAAATACAAGGCAGGGAAGAAGGGTGCGGATGTAATATTTGCGGGACAGAATATAGGGGAGGATTACCTTTCCGAATTGATTGAGGTACTGGATACCCGCAGCTACGCAATTATTGTCATTTCAAAATCAGGGACAACCACAGAACCGGCCATCGCGTTCAGGATCCTGAAAGAGCACCTTGAAGAGAAAGTAGGACCCGAGGAAGCCAATCAGCGGATCATTGCCATCACAGACAAGAGCAAGGGTGCACTCCGTGAACTCGCTGACCAGGTGGGCTACCGCTCTTTTATCATCCCGGATGATGTAGGCGGAAGGTATTCCGTGCTCACACCTGTAGGCTTATTACCCATTGCCTGCGCCGGCTATGATATACGGAAATTTATCAAGGGGGCTGTTGGATTGAAAGAACAGACGGGCCCTGATACTCCCTTCAGGGAAAATCCCGCCGCCCTCTACGCTGCAGCAAGAAATGCCCTGTACCGCAATGGCAGGTCAATAGAGATCCTGGCCAACTACAATGAGAAACTAATCTACTTCTCAGAATGGTGGAAGCAATTGTACGGGGAGAGTGAAGGCAAGGAGAACAAGGGCATATTCCCGGCCAGTGTGAATTTTACTGCCGACCTGCATTCCATGGGACAGTATATACAGGAAGGGGAAAGAATCCTCTTCGAAACCGTAATTTCCGTTAGTAATTCCGACAGGCAGCTGTACATTCCTGAGGATAAGGGGAACCTGGACCAGCTGAATTACCTGGCAGGAAAACGTATCGATGAGGTGAACAAGATGGCCGAACTCGGGACATTACTGGCCCATATTGACGGAGATGTCCCCAATATGCGGATCGAAATACCGGCCATTAATGAATACCACCTTGGAGAACTGGTCTATTTCTTTGAGATAGCCTGCGGCATCAGTGGTTACCTGCTGGAAGTCAATCCATTTAACCAGCCAGGGGTGGAAGCATACAAGAAAAACATGTTTGCCCTGCTGGAAAAGCCCGGATTTGAGAATGAGACCCGGGCCATTCAGGATAGGCTAAAAAAATAGAAAACTCCCAATTATCCCAGTTGTTGATCTTCGAGGAAGTCACCAAGCACATCCTCCAGGTTGGGATGCCCTATTTCCTGCAGATCATAGAATACCCTTGTGGTTGGCTTATTGATCTGAATGATCCTGGTCAGGTCAATCGGGGTACCTATCACAACTGAATCACAATCCGTATTATTGATGGTTGTTTCCAGGTCTTGCAGCTGTTCTTCACCATAACCCATGGCAGGCAGCAGTACCCCAATATCTGGATAGATCTCGAATGTTTCAGCCAGTTTCCCGACTGTAAAAGGTCTGGGATCAACGAGTTCAGATGCTCCGAATTTTCTGGCAGCCACTATCCCGGCTCCAATTTTCATCTCTCCGTGGGTTAATGTGGGACCGTCCTCTACGACCAGTACCCTTTTTCCCCTGATCACGTCAACATCTTCTACCTGAATGGGTGAAGCCCCGTCAATTACGATAGCACCGGGATTTACAAGGTCAATATTTTCACGGACAGTTTGTATACCTGCCCCATCGGCACTGTCAATCTTGTTTATGATCACCACATCTGCAATGCGCAGAGTGACTTCTCCCGGGTAATAATTGAGTTCATGTCCGGGCCTGTGCGGATCGGTCACTGTAACCATCAGATCCGGTTGGTAAAAAGGAAAATCATTGTTCCCTCCATCCCATAATATGATGTCACAACCATCCACATCTTTTTCTGCTTCCCTCAGGATGGCCTCGTAGTCAACCCCGGCGTAGATCACATTTCCGCGGACAACATGTGGTTCATATTCTTCCATCTCCTCTATGGTACATTCATGCCGTTCAAGGTCATTCAGGGTAGCGAAACGCTGTACTTTTTGGGCTACAAGGTCTCCGTAGGGCATGGGGTGCCTGATTGCGACAACTTTCAATCCCTTGTTCATCAATATCTCGATGATCCTCCTGGAGGTCTGGCTTTTTCCACAACCTGTCCTTACAGCACCCACGGCTATGACCGGCTTAGTACTTTTAATCATGGTGGCCTTCCCACCCAGCAATACGAAATTTGCACCGGCCGCATTCACCAGGGCACTTACTGCCATGACCTTTTCGTAGGGAACATCACTGTAGGAGAAAACAGCAAAATCTGCCTCAAGCTTCTTGATCAGTCCGCTTAGATCTTCCTCCCCGTATATAGGTATCCCATCGGGATATAATTTGCCTGCCAGTTCAGCAGGATATTTCCGGTCTTCGATATCAGGTATCTGTGCGGCTGTAAAAGCCAATACGTTATAGTCCTCATTATCCCTGAAAAAGGTGTTGAAGTTGTGAAAATCACGCCCTGCTGCACCGATAATGATTGCATTCTTTCTAGACATATCTGAATTTATTTTTTTATAAATATACACTATATGTATATAGGTGCTTATGATATTTGTTAGGACATGTTATATATCATGAGTATATTTAATTTATGAATTTTCTTGCGCATATATATTTGTCAGGGGACTCCAAAAATATCCTGATTGGGAACTTTATTGGGGATTATGTCAAAGGGAAAAAAATTACCGGATATCCGGAGGAGGTAATACAGGGGATCATGTTGCACCGGAAGATTGATAGTTTCACCGACAGCCATAATCTCACCCACTTGTCCAAGAAGATCATCTCAGAAAGATACGGCCTGTATGCCGGGATAGTCGTGGATATTTTTTATGATCACTTCCTCTCTGCAAACTGGCACCTGTATTCAGAAATACCACTCAGGGAATATATCCAAAACAGGTACAGGTTGCTGGATTCCGGATTTTCCATATTCCCGGCAGGGGTTAAAAGCTGGTTCCCATACTTCATCAAGAGTAACTGGCTTGAGACCTATATCCACTTCAACGGTTTGAACATGGTATTCAAGCGGATGTCGTACCGTACCTCGCTCCCCGACCATGCTGAATATGCAGTAAACCAGTTGAAGGATAACTACGATTATCTACAAGAGAACTTCCTTGAATTTTTTACCGACTTGCGGGAGATGGTGCAAAAGGACTACGATATCATTCTCTGATTTGTGATTTTTCACTACCACTTACCTGAACACTTCCTGAATACCCTTTCGAGTTCTTCAGCATAGATGCCCATACTATCCTCCTCTATCTTCAACCTTCTCCTGAATTCCCGGGAATAGAAAAATTCTGATTTACCAAATGCAGGCTTCAGGTCATTTAACCAGTATGCATGATCATTGTAGGCAGCAAAAAATGGCCTGCCTACCCATTCAGGATTTCTTGCCTGGAGAAAGTTCAATACAAAAACCCTTTCTCCATGAACCTCTGTTACGCCAACGATCTGGACCTTCCCGGGATTGGCAGACATGCTGGGTCCGCGTACGGTACGGCAGATACCACTAACCTGTCCGTATGCCTTACGGAATATCTGCCAGGCCCTTCCCAGTGGCAGTGCAAAATATTCGCTGGCCCCGGTATCTCTTGCGACAAACATATAATAGGGTACCATCCCGAGGCTGACCTGTTGTTTCCACATCTTGGCCCAGATGTCAGCACCAGCATTGATGTGATTAAGGACAGGGGATTGGGTACGGATCTGTGCACCGGTATCAATGATCCGGCCAATGGCTTCCTGTACAGCTCCGGTGGACAATTCAACAGGATGGCTGAAATGTGCCATAAAGGCCAGGTGAATCCCACGGTCAACAACTCTTCTGAATACATCCAGCACATCATCAGCATCAGGATCAGTAAGATACCTGTAAGGCCAGAAGGCAAGAGTTTTGGTACCGATACGGATATGTTTCAGTCCGGGTAGATCCGCATCCAGCAATGCATCCAAATAAACAGCCAGGTTTTTGGCACTCATCACCATTGGATCCCCGCCTGTAAAGATCACATCAGAGATCTCAGGATGTTCTCTCAGGTAGCCAACCAGGAGGTCCGTTTCTTTCATGGCAAACTTCAGGTCGGATATGCCGGTAAATTGTGGCCAGCGGAAACAAAATGTACAATAAGCATGACATGTCTGTCCCTGGCTTGGAAAGAAAAGGGCCGTTTCCCTGTATTTATGCTGTACCCCCGGAAGGGGTTCTCCCTGGTAAATGGGCACATTATGCTCCAGTTGACCAGCCGGATGGGGATTCAGATCCATCCGGACCTGGTTTGCCATCCTGGAGACCTGGCTTTTGTCAGCTCCGGCCTGTATAAGGCCAGCCATAGACTCGAAATGATCGGGATTAAGCATATCCTTTTGAGGAAAATTCAGGCAAAACATCGGGTCCTGCGCAAAATTCTTCCAGTCGATCAGCTCATTTATTACATAATTATTGGTCTTAAAAGGCAAGATGTTCCCGACCACTTCAATGTTAAAAAGATACTCTTCGGGAACGTTTTTAAGCTGTGGTATCTCTTTGAAATTTCTTAGGGTATACGTCTGGTATTTCATAATTATTATCCTCTTTTACGATGTCTCTCAGCAGAAAAAATTTAAAGAAAAGCCTCATAATATACGGAAAAAATGGCATTTTTCAAAACTATAGGCCCAATGGTTATTGAACCTGCGGGGGTAATATATTAACAATTAATAGCTTAGAAGGGAGGCCTCAATCTATATATGAACTTATTTCAATAGTTCCATTCTGGTTGCATCCAGGCGGATCATAATGAATAATAATATAGTAAAGGACCATAAGGATGAACCGCCGTAACTGAAAAATGGTAATGGGATCCCGATCACCGGCAGCAGGCCGATGGTCATGCCAATATTCACGGTGAAATGGAAAAATAAAACCGATACAACCCCGTAGCCATAAATCCTGCTAAAATCTGAACGTTGCCTCTCAGCAATTTTTATCAACCTTATCAACAGAAAGATGAACAGTCCTATTACCATGGAGGTGCCAACAAATCCCCATTCCTCCCCAACTGTGCAAAATATAAAATCTGTACTTTGCTCAGGAACAAAATCAAATTTTGTCTGGGTTCCCTGCAGGAATCCTTTCCCTGCGAACCCCCCGGAACCAATGGCTATTTTTGACTGGTTGACATTATATCCCAGTCCCAGTGGATCGGACTCTATTCCCAGCAGTATATTTACCCTGTGCTGCTGATGTTCCTTCATTACATTATGGAATACATAATCCACCGAAAAAGTAAAAACCGACGAACTCACCGCCAGCAAAAGGATCAGATAAATATTCTGTAACCTTTTTCGGTAGGCGTAAACCAGGTAAAACGGAAGAGCCACGGCCACAGCCAGCAATAAGATATAATACCTGTTTATGCTGATCAGGTCCAGCCTGGATAATAAATACAGTATTCCGGCAGGTACTACTATTAATGTCCCGGCAACAAATGTGTTTTTAAGATTTTTGGAGAGTATCCAGTATAAAAGCAGTGCCACTCCCATGATAATCAAGAAGATGATAAACTTATCCAGCAACAATGCCAGAAAAAATAGGAAAGCCATGATGACCCCGAGGATAAGGATGACATCAGAAAATCCTTCCCGGTAGGCCACCAGTAAAAAGGTGAAAAATACCAAGGCTGATCCCATGTCTGGCTGGATAGCAATGAGCAGGGCAGGAAGAAGTATAATTCCAAGGACATGGACGGTAGCCCGAAAAGAATCAATCTTAATATTATAGGAACTCAGGTACTTTGCCAATGCCAGGCTGGCGGCAATCTTGGCAAATTCAGAAGGTTGGAACTGAAAACCTCCTATCTGGAACCAGGACCTGGCTCCATGTATTTCTTTCCCGATTACAAGAACCCCTATCAATAACAGGATGGCAATGGCATAGATGATATATGCAAAAACGGAATAAAACTTTGTGTCGATCAGGAAAATGGTAATGGCCAGTGCGATTGCTGCTATGATCCATATCAGTTGTTTACCGTAACGCTGGCTCAGGTCCAGTATACTCCCATGCTGTTCGTCAAACACTGCCGCATAGATATTGATCCAACCCAGGAAAACCAGCACCAGGTAGATCCCTATGGTCACCCAGTCTGTATTGTTCAATATGTTGATGCTTCTTCTCATTGCTGGTCAAGTCTTAGCCCCCTCAATACATATTCCTCCATATTGGGTCTGCTGATGGTATCACTCAGGTACTTCTCTACCATCAGTCCCGCAATAGGGGCAGCCCAGATATTCCCGAAACCTCCATGTTCAACATACACAGAGATGGCAATGCGTGGATTGTCTTTGGGGGCAAATGCAATGAATATGGAATGGTCCTCACCCTGGGGATTCTCTGCCGTTCCGGTCTTGCCACAAACGATGATATCAGCAATTCTTGCCCTCCACGAGGTCCCTCCGCTCCTGTTTACTGCCCCTTCCATTCCATCCACCACGGCTGCAAAATGGATGGAATCTACACTGGTATTATGACGCTCCAGAAATCGCTCTTCTATCTGGTCCTCACCCTCGATCTCCTTAATAATATGCGGTGTGTAGTAATATCCGCGATTGGCAATGGTGGCTGCCAGGTTGGCCATCTGAAGAGGTATGATACCCAACTCTCCCTGCCCGATGGACAGGGACCTGACCGTTAGGAAATTCCAGTGTCCTTCTCCATAAATATTATCATAGTATTGATCTTCAGGAACAAATCCCGTAAGCTCATTCTCAAAATCTGAATGAAGGTAGTCACCGAAACCAAAGGATAGCACATGTTCCCGCCAGTTCCTGTAAGCCTGGGCAGTGGATTCAAACTTCCGGTCAATAAGGATGGCCCGGTATACATGATTGAAATAGGCATTACAGCTATGCTGAACGGCACCACGGAAATCCAGGGGAGACAGATGCATATGGCAGGCTACGGAATATCCTCCCATATGGAAACCCAGGTCACAGTAAAATTCAGAGGCTGTTGTAATGACCCCTTCCTGCAGGGCTATTGCCCCGTTAACTGTTTTGAAGGTGGAGCCCGGTGTGTAGAATGCCATAAGGGCCCTGTTAAACAAGGGCTTCAGCGTATCCTCCGAAAGGGCGAGGAAATTCTCCGAACGTACCCTTCCGACGAGCAGGCTGGGTTTATAGGCCGGTGCTGTCACCAGGGCAAGGACCTCACCTGTTGATGGTTCCAGTGCAACAATAGAACCACTGAATTTCGTCATTAGTTTTTCTCCATATTCCTGGAGACTGGCATCAAGTGTGGAAACCACATTTTTCCCAACTTCCGCTTTCTTGTCAGCTCTCCCTCCCTGGTAAGAACCTTTGATACGGTTATGAACGTCGACCAGGAATATTTTCTCCCCTTTAAGACCCTGCAAAACATCTTCATAGGCAAGCTCTATACCAGATACACCAATGTAATCACCCATCTGGTAATAATCATTTTCCTCAATGTCTTTCTCGCTCACTTCTCCCACAAATCCCAGGGCATGTGCTGCTATGTCACGCGGGTACTTTCTCAAGGTTCTGGGCTGTACGAAAAAACCAGGAAACTTATACAGTTTTTCCTGCATGACTGCATAGGTAATCGATGATATCTGACGCAGGAAAATGGAAGGTTTATAAACCGAATAATCCCTGGCAGTCTCTATCCTACGGATAAGCTCACTTTTCGAAATCTCCAGTATCCTGCAGAAATCAATCGTGTCGAAATCCTGCAATTGTCCAGGGGTAACCATCAGGTTATAGGCAGCCTCATTATAGACAAGGATCTCCCCACCTCTATCGTATATCAGTCCCCGAGCAGGATACTGAATTTCAATTTGCCTGGCATTTCTATCGGCGGTGGATTTGTAACTGGACTCAACTACCTGTAAGAAAAACAGGCGGACCAGGAAGATGATCCCGAACAGCACAATAATGCCGCCAATAACATATTTTCTGCCGGCATAAGAATTCATCTATTTTCGGTATATGAAATACTGGCTGAGCATTATTAATATCACTGAGAAAATTGAACTTAGCAGGACCCGCAGAAAGGTAGAGAAAAATTCACTAAACCTGAAAACCTCGATATAGAAAAGGATGAAGTGATGAGCCAGGACAAGTATTACGGTATACCGTAGGAACCATTGGAATCCATAATAATGGATCCGGGGAAAGGTGCCGGCCTCATAACCATCCCGTGGTGCACTCATTTCCAGGATAAAAGGCCTTAAAAATGCCATTAAAACACAAGCTGCAGCGTGCATGCCCGGAGTCTGGGTGAAAAGATCAACCGATAATCCAAGTGCAAATGCAGAAACAATCAATAACCATTTTGGTGTTTCAAAGGGCATCAGCAGGATAAAAAGGACGTAAAGATATGGGACGATAAATCCACTGAATTGAATGTTGTTAATGATCAGTACCTGGACAAGCACCAGCAAGATGAATCGGATTATATTTCTTCCCAGTAGTTTAATCATTTCCTGAAACCCTTTCAAGTTCACGCTGCTCATCAAGGAGCAGGTTGTGGATCACATTCACATGTAGGAGGTTTTTATAATCAACTGCAATATCCACTGCAATGGTATAAAAGTTTCCCTCCCTGGCTTCGAATTCAGTTATGTTGCCAATCATGATCCCTTCAGGGAATATGGCTGAATATCCACTGGTCACGATGGTGTCTCCGGTTTGAATTTCGACATGATAAGGGATTTCTTCCAGGATGGCCTCACCATAGCCGGAGCCGGCCCAGGAGAGTGAACCGAAGTAACCATTCTTGCGTATCTTGGCACTCAGCCTGAAGTTCCGGTTGATCATAGGGAGGACCGTGGAATAATTACCAGATGTGGCATAGACTACACCTACAACGCCATTCGGGGCGATGACGGCCATTTCAGGTTCAATGCCATGAAAACTTCCCTTGTTCAGGGTGATGAAATTAAACTGTTTATTAACGGAATTGTTGATCACCCTGGCGGGTATGTAGGAAAACTGCCGGTGCGGAATTGAATCATATCCGCTGGTATAGCTAGTCTCCTGGTTTCGTCCCAGCCTGTCCATCCGGTTGCGGAGAAGGGTATTCTCCCTGTAAAGATCCCGATTGGTCTTCCTGAGGGAAAGATATTCCCTGATCCCTCCGGATGTTTCATAATATGAACCTTGAAGCGATTTTGAGAAACTGAGGAACTGGGCTCTTTGATAGTTGTTCTGCTGCACGATAAGGATTACGGAAACCGTTTCCAGCAGGAGGAAGAGGAAGAAGAAATGATACGTGATTATAAATCTTAAAAGATTTCTCATTGATTAATTCTTCGTCCCTGCACAATGACGGGAATTATCTCATAAGGAAGGAGAACTTGCCCACATTCTTCAATGCGATGCCTGTTCCCCGGGCAATCGCCTGCAGGGGATCTTCAGCCAGATGGAATGGAATATTGATCTTCTCCGTGAAGCGTTTTCCGAGGCCTCGCAGGAGTGATCCACCTCCAGCCATGTAAATTCCCCGGTTAACAACATCAGCGTATAACTCCGGGGGTGTTTGTTCAAGGACAGCCAGGATGGACGTTTCAATTTTGCTGATTGATTTATCCAGACAATGAGCGATCTCCTGGTATGAAATAGGTATCTCAATTGGCATGGCAGTCATCAGGTTGGGCCCTCTTACAGTGTAATCCTCCGGGGGTTCATCAAGGTCAGGGAGGCTCGACCCGACATTAATTTTTACATCCTCCGCCGTTCTCTCACCAATCTTAATGTTGTGCTGATGCCTCATATAAGCCTGGATATCAGCTGTAAATCCATCACCGGCTATCCGGATGGACTGGTTGCATACTATCCCGCCCAGGGAGATTACGGCGATCTCGGTGGTTCCACCACCAATATCAACCACCATGCTTCCCTCGGGAGCTTCGACATCAATGCCGATACCAATGGCAGCAGCCATGGGTTCATAGATCATATACACATCCCTGCCGCCAGCATGTTCGGAAGAATCCCTGACAGCCCTGCGCTCCACTTCAGTGGCACCTGAAGGAATACAAACTACCATTTTCAGTGCAGGATTAAACATGGTGGGCTTTTTATTGATCATCTTGATCATGCCCCTGATCATCTGTTCAGCTGCATCGAAATCGGCAATTACACCATCCCGTAAGGGCCTGACAGTTTTAATGTTTTCATGTGTTTTCCCATGCATTTGCCTGGCCTTTTCCCCAATGGCAATCAGTTTCTTTGTATGCTGATCAATGGCTACTATGGAAGGCTCATTCACAACAACCTTGTCATTGTGTATGATAATCGTGTTTGCGGTCCCCAGATCAATCGCTATCTCCTGCGTCAAGAATGAAAACAATCCCATAATATCATTGTGTAGTTAAAATACTTAAACTGATTTATGCATAAAATGTTACGCCGTCTGATATAAATCGTCTAATATATTAATTTTTTAATGTTTGAAGTGCCTTTTACCTGTAACAACCATGGCCATATTGTGCTGGTTACAGTAATCAATCGACTCCTGGTCCCTGATTGAACCGCCGGGCTGAATAACAGCAGTGATCCCCTCTTTATCTGCAATTTCAACACAATCCGGGAAAGGGAAAAAGGCATCGGAGGCCAAAACAGCACCCTTCAGTTCAAATCCGAATCCCTTAGCTTTTTCAATGGCCTGTTTCAGGGCATCCACCCTGGAGGTTTGTCCCACTCCACTGGCCACCAGTTGATTGTTCTTTGCCAGGACAATGGCATTGGACTTTGTATGTTTGACCAATTTATTGGCGAATACAAGGTCATTTACTTCCTGTGCTGAAGGAGCCCTCTCTGTTACCGTCTTCAGGTCATCTGCCTTCTCGGTACTGGTATCCCTGTCCTGTACAATGGCACCATTCAGCAGGCTTCTGAATTGCTTTCCAGGAAGATCAAAATCTTTGATGATCAGGATTATCCTGTTCTTCTTCTGCTTTAATATCTCCATCGCCTCACTGCTGTAGGATGGTGCAATGATGATCTCAAAAAACAATTTGTTGACTTCTGCCGCTGTTCCCCCATCCACCTCGGAATTGGTGATCAGGACACCCCCGAAAGCAGATATCGGGTCCCCGGCCAGTGCATCTTTCCAGGCCTCCAATAATACCGCACGAATGGCCAGTCCACAGGCATTATTATGCTTCAGGATGGCAAATCCTGTATCTTCGAAATCCTTTATCAATCCAACTGCAGCATCAATATCCAGCAGGTTATTATAAGAGATTGCCTTACCGTGCAGCTGCTCGAACATTTGTTCAAATTCACCGAAATAAAATCCCTCCTGATGAGGATTTTCCCCATACCTGAGCTTCTTCCCCTGCATGGAACTGTATTTAAAGGAAGTATTCTGATCTCCGGCAAAATAACCATGGATCATGGTATCGTAATGCGAAGAAACCGCAAAGGCCTCAGCAGCAAATTGTTTTCTGTCCGACGTTAAGGATTCGGCTCCCTTTTCATTAAGCATGTTCAGCAGCGGGCCGTACTGCTCTTTTGAGGGAATAATGATCACATCTTCAAAATTTTTCGCTGCAGCACGGATAAGGGAAATGCCCCCAATATCTATTTTCTCGATGATCTCAGCATCGCTTGCACCAGATGCAACTGTTTCCTCGAAAGGATACAGGTCCACAATCACCAGGTCAATCCCTGTAATATCGTACTGGTCTACCTGCTCCCTATCACCTTCCAGGTCCCTTCTGAACAGGATACCACCAAAGATTTTCGGATGCAGTGTCTTTACCCTTCCCCCCAGTATTGAGGGATAGGAGGTCAGATTCTCAACTGTAGTTACATCAACACCCAGGTTTTTGATAAAATCTGCGGTGCCACCGGTAGAGATAATTTTCACAGAAAGTTCGTTAAGTTTCTCCACGATGGGAGCCAGGTTCTGCTTGTCAAATACAGAGACGAGTGCAGTGCTAATTGTTTTTATATCAGTCATTTACGCCTTAGAATTAAATTTGGATAAAGATAATTAAAATGTTGCATAAATTAGGTACATTTACACGGAAAACCTTAACATATCGGATTGTTCTGCCATGAGGAATATCTTTAAAACCTTTCATCTTCTGCTTGAAAGTTTTGTTTTTGCCCTGAAATCAGTTATTGTTAACAGGTTGCGGACGGTGTTGTCATTGTTGGGCATTACCATCGGGATTTTTGCCATCATTTCTGTTTTCACCATCTTCGATTCCCTGGAGATCAATATCAGGGATAGCCTTGCCGAAGCCGGAGAGAATGTAATCTATATACAGAAATGGCCCTGGGCGCCTGAACCCGGGGAGGAATATGCATGGTGGCAGTACTGGAACAGGCCTGTTCCGAAATTCAAAGAATATGAATTGATCAAGGAAAGAAGCATGCTTTCCGAGGCAGTTTGTTTCTGGGCTTTTACCAACAGGCTGGTCAAATACAAAAGCAATTCCATAAGCGATGCCACCATCTGGGGAACAACCAGTGAATATGAGGAAACAAGAGAGCATGAGATCGAGAAGGGAAGGTTTTACACCCCCTATGAATTTGAGGTTTCAAAAAACCTGGTTGTCATTGGTGCCACAATTGCCGATGAGCTTTTTCAGAACGAGGAGCCCCTTGGAAAGGAGATCAAGATCAAAGGAAATAAAGCCACTGTTATCGGGGTGTTTCAGAGAGAGGGCAACAGCATGATGGGCGGTGGTTCTCTGGATGACTTCATTGTCATCCCCATGCAGTTCATGCGGAAAATAACCGATGTCAGAAGAGAAGGTGCTGAACCCATGATCCTGGCCCGTGCCAGGCCGGGGGTAAGCAATGAAGACCTGAAAGAGGAGCTCCGCCATATCCTCCGTTCCAGCCGAAGGCTCAAGCCAAGGGCGGATGATAATTTTGCACTGAACCAGACCAGCATGATCTCCGGCGCCCTGGATGGCATCTTCAAGGTACTCAATACCACTGGTTTTTTCATCGGGATTTTTTCCATCCTTGTTGGCGGGTTTGGAATCGCCAATATCATGTTCGTTTCTGTCAAGGAAAGGACCAATATCATCGGTATACAGAAGGCCCTTGGGGCCAAGCGCTATTTCATCCTCTGGCAGTTCCTTTTCGAATCCATGCTCCTGACCCTCTCAGGGGGTGCCATTGGCTTGCTCATAGTCTTTGCAGGCACTGGAATCATGACTAGCCTGATAGATGATTTCCGGGTCTTCCTGACCCTGGGGAATGTATTACTCGGACTTGGCATTTCTGCCATTATCGGGGTAGTATCAGGATTTGCCCCGGCCTGGTCGGCGGCCAGGATGGACCCTGTAGAGGCCATCAATATCTCCTTTTAGATCAACCCTTTTAGATCAACCCGTATAAAAGCCTTCCCATCATAAGGTATATGGCCAATCCGACGATATCATTCACCGTGGTGATAAAGGGGCCTGTTGCCAGGGCAGGATCTATTTTATACCGGTCCAGGATCAATGGTATGAATGTCCCAAAAAGGGAAGCAAAAATGATCACAGAAAACAGGGATATACTCACCGTTGCAGTCAGGGCAAGAGATTCCTGGCGGATCAGGTTATAGCCCAGCAAGAGTAAAGATAGTACCGTCCCATTGATCAATGCCACGGTTAATTCCTTGAATAATTTTCGCCCCGTTGACTCAATACCGATGGTATTGGCAGCGATACCCTGTACAATGATAGCGGAGGACTGTACACCGACATTCCCCCCCATGGCAGCTATGAGGGGTATGAAGAATACCATCTCGGGATACATGCCAAGGTCCTCTTCATACCTGCCCAGCACAATGGCAGCCACAACACCTCCTACCAGGCCGATAAATAACCAGGGGATCCGTGCACGGGTCAGGAGAAGTGCATTGTCCGATGGTTCCACATCCTCAGCAATACCTGATGCCAGCTGATAGTCCCTTTCGGCTTCCTCCCGGATCACATCCACTACATCATCAATGGTAATACGCCCCATCAAACGGTTGATTGAATCTACGACCGGCAGGGCAACCAGGTCATATTTTTCCATGATGTTAGCTACTTCCTCGCTATGTGTATCTGTCTTAACGGATATGATGTCGGCTGTGTAGATACTCTTAATACTGGCTTTCGGACTGGCCAGTAACAATCTTTTCAGGGACAGCAGTCCATGTAGCAGGTCATCATCATCCACCACATATACATAATAAACCTCATCTACATCTTCTGCCTGCTTTCGCATCTCACGAATACAGGTAGGAATATTCCAGTTAATATTGACCTTGATCAATTCCTTGGCCATCAGTCCCCCGGCAGTATCCTCATCATAGCTGAGCAGGTCTACGATCTCACCAGCCTGCTCCACATCTTCGATATGCTGGAGGATCTCTTCCTGCCTCTGCTCTGATAGCTCCCCGATGACATCTGCTGCATCATCAGAGTCCATTTCCTTTATGAACTGTGTGGCGATCTCCTCCCCGGACAGGACCTTCAAAAAACGCTCCCTTGTATCATCTTCGAGTTCGATCAGGATATCTGCCCCCTTTTCACCGTCCACGTGCAGGTACAGGTATTTTGCTTCCTCAATGTTCAGTTCATCGAAGATCTCGGCAATGTCTGCAGGATGCAGGTTGGAGAGTAGATCGGCAACTGATTTCTCATCATTCTGCTCAATCAGCTCCCTCAGATTGCCGATAAATTCCCGTGTCAGTTCGAAAGGCATGACCCCGAAGATAAGAATTTATGCTGATTTTTGGTTTGCCAGCATACATGCCAGCTCGATAAACTGGTTGACACTCAGCTGTTCAGGACGAAGAGAAAAATAATCATGCGGCTTTTCAGGAAGCTGAAAATGAGCCTTCAGGGAATTCCTCAATGTCTTCCTACGATGGTTGAAAGCTGCCTTTACTACCTTGTGAAAGATGCTTTCATCACAGCCAAGATTGCTTCGTTGGTTGCGTGTAAGGCGGATGACGGCGGACTGAACCTTAGGGGGTGGATGGAAGACCTGGGGGGGTACCCTGAACAGGTATTCAATATCATACCATACCTGCAGACGTACCGAAAGAATGCCATAGGTCTTGGATCCGTGTGGGGCCCTTATCCTGTCTGCCACCTCCTTCTGTATCATGCATACAACCTGATCTATGATCTGCCTGTTTTCAAGGATCCGGAAGAAGATCTGGCTTGAGATATTATAGGGGAAATTACCGATGATGGCAGCCGGTTTGACCAAAAGGGCTGTGATATCATCTTTTAAAAAATCCCCGTGATGAATGGACGCTGATCTTTCAGGAAAATGCCCGGCCAGGTATTCACAGGCATCTTTGTCAATCTCAATCAGGTTGATATTTTCCCCCAGTCCGAATAGATATTTGCTAAGTACACCCGTACCAGGACCCACCTCCAGGATACTTTCCACCTGTTCATACTGAAGACTGTTCACGATTTTTCGTGCAATGTTTTCGTCTTTTAG
>CAZXOJ010000044.1:0-21124 GCA_964642325.1 uncultured Bacteroides sp.
AGATCCGGAAGATCCGGCAGGCTGCCGAAGACAGCATTCCTATCCGGTGGGTACGTATCCATAATCTGCCTGATTTCACCTATTTCAACCATATGCAACATGTAACGGTGGGCAAGGTAGAATGCATTACCTGCCATGGGGAAGTAGAAAATATGCATATTGTTGAACAGACGGAAGACCTGTCCATGGGATGGTGCATAGACTGCCATGATAAAACGGCCGTCGATTTTTCCAACGAATATTACAAAGCATATTATCCTGCATTTGTTGATTCCCTTCAGACGGGTAAGATTGACAGCATTATGGTCTCTGATATAGGCGGCAGGGAGTGTGGGAAATGTCATTATTAAAATATCAATGCAAAATAAATCCTATTGCAATGAAGAAATACTGGAGAGATATTGATTCAAAACAAGGAAATGAAAATCTTTCGGAGAAACCGGAAAAGGATGATACATCGGCCTTTTCGCTTTTTGATGACCTGAAGGAAGACGGTTCAGCATCCAGAAGGGATTTTCTGAAATTATGCGGTTTCAGCTTTGCGGTTACTGCAATGGCCTCCTGCCAGACCAAGATCAGGAAGGCAGTCCCATATGTAGTAGCACCCCGCGAGATCACCCCCGGGGAAGCGAATTATTATGCATCAACATTTATGGATGGGAGTGATTACTGCAGCATTATTGTCAAGACCCGGGAAGGACGGCCGATCAAGATTGAAGGAAATCCTGCATCAGGTGTCACTATGGGAGGGACGAGCGCAAGGGTGCAGGCATCTGTGCTGGATTTATACGATACCAGCAGGTTTACAGGTCCCATGAAAGATGGAACGCCCTTAGATTGGAACTCGGTTGATGCGGAGATCCTGGAAAAGCTTCAAAAGATTTCAGCAGAAGGTGGTAAAACAGTCCTCCTGACCCCGACCCTTTACAGTCCATCCACAGAGGCGGTCATCACAGGTTTTCAGGAGCAATATCCAGGCCTTGAATGGATCCGCTATGATGCCAGATCGGCTTCTGCTTTACTGGAAGCCAATGAATCTAGTTTTGGCCAAAGGGTCATTCCTGATTACCGTTTTGATAAGGCTGATGTGATTGTGAGCCTGGGAGCGGATTTCCTGAGTACCTGGCTTTCTCCTGTTGAATATACCTGGCAATATTCCTCAAGAAGAGATCCCGAAGGGGAGATGAGCAAACTGACCATGTTTGAATCCAATCTCAGTCTGACGGGAAGCAATGCCGACAAAAGAATACAGATCAAACCTTCCCAGGAAGCTGCTGTTTTATTGAACATCTACAAGGAGATCATTAAAGCCCTTGAGAGCAGGAACATTGTGGCACCCTCAACTCCGGTGAATGTGGCCGGGGTAAGCAAAGAACTACTGGCATCCAGGGGCAAATCCATAGTGATTTCCGCCTCCAATGATAAAAGCATCCAACTGCTGGTTAATGAGATCAATAAATCCCTGGGCAACATAGGCCAAACCATTTTGTTTGAATCCTACCTCAGAACACGAGGGGGCATTGATGGTGATATGGAAAAATTGGTTGAAAAGATGTATGCAGGTGAAGTCGATGCACTTTTAATGTACGATGTCAACCCTGTGTACACCTGGTATGACAGAAAGAAGTTTGAAGCTGGACTTAAGAAAGTTGGACTGACGGTGTCTTTAAGCAGAAGCCCGGATGAGACAAATGAGTCAGTAAATTATGTATGCCCGGATAATCACTACCTGGAGAGCTGGAATGATGTTGAACCTAAGAAAGATAAGTACAGCCTGATGCAGCCTTTGATGAATCCCATCTTTGATACCCGGCAGATGCAGGATACCCTGTTAAAATGGTCAGGCTCAGAGATCGGATTTTACGAATTTATGAATGCCACATGGGCGGAAAAATTCATGCCATTGCAGACAGCACATTTCAGTCCACAAGCCTTCTTCGACCATACCCTGCAGGAAGGCATCTTTGAACCGGATGCTCCTGTTGTTGAGGTAAGCGAGACAGGGCAAATAATTGAAGATGAGGGAGAAGTTGCAGCTCATTTTGATCCATCCTCCTTGAAATTCAGTCTTCCCGATCTTAAGGGACCCGCCGAGGTGGTACTCTATGAAAGCCTTGCCATGGGACTTGGCGGTCAGGCTAACAATCCATGGCTGCAGGAACTGCCGGATCCGATAAGCAGGATATGCTGGGACAATTATGCATCAGTCTCCCCGAAGCAGGCATCGGAATTAGGTTTGCAGGCCGGTAATGTGATCAGCATGGGAAATATGGAAATTCCAGTGCATATACAGGCTGGGCAGGCCTATGGCACAATCGGCATTGCCCTGGGCTATGGCCGGAGGATTTGTGGCATCGTGGGGAAAGGAGTGGGGACAGATGCCTGGCATTTGACATCTTTACTTGATGGGAAGGTCCGGTATTACGGGGCATCGGGCGAGATAAGCAAAACCGGTCAGCAACATTCCCTGGCACAGACCCAGACACATCACAGTATGGAAGGAAGGGCCTTGGTAAGGGAAGCGGGATTATCTGATTACAAGAAAGATCCGGCAGCAGGAAATGAAATGCATGCCCAGGTAGCTGAACACAGTGAAAGCCTCTATGAAAAAAGGGAATACCCACATCATCACTGGGGACTGGCCATTGACCTCAGTACCTGTACAGGCTGTGCCAACTGTGTCATTGCCTGCCAGGCAGAAAACAACATCCCGGTAGTTGGCAAAGAGGAAGTACTTCGTGTACATGAGATGCACTGGATGAGGATTGACAGGTATTACAGCGGTGATGAGGAAGACCCGGAAGTTGTATTCCAGCCGGTCATGTGCCAGCATTGTGACAATGCACCCTGCGAGAATGTTTGTCCTGTTGCAGCCACAAACCAGAGCTCCGAGGGTTTGAACCAGATGATATATAACCGATGTATTGGCACCCGGTATTGCAATAATAACTGTCCCTATAAAGTGAGAAGGTTCAACTGGTT
The DNA here is from genome assembly GCA_964642325.1 of uncultured Bacteroides sp. Taxonomy (GTDB): domain Bacteria; phylum Bacteroidota; class Bacteroidia; order Bacteroidales; family SM23-62; genus SM23-62. Next base: position 2,983 of record CAZXOJ010000044.1, read on the forward strand.
CAACTATACAGAAGCCGGTACTCTTAGCGGGAATTTGAGGGACAGGGCTGAAATGACCCATGACCTGAGGCGATTGGTACTGAACCCTGATGTGACGGTGCGGTCGCAGGGGGTCATAGAAAAATGCTCCTTCTGTATACAGCGCATACAATCGGCGAAACTCACGGCAAAGGCGGAGAATCGGGGACTCGAAGACGAGGAGCTGCAAACAGCATGTTCTCAATCCTGCCCGGCCAAATCCATTGTGTTCGGAGACATGAACGACCAGGGATCTGAGATCAGCAAACTGATTAGCAGCGGCCGTAGGTATAATCTGCTTGAGGAGATTTATACCAAACCATCTGTACATTACCTGACCAAAATTAGAAACAAGAATGCTTAAGATTTAAAACCATAACAGCATGCTTCAATCACCCATTAGAATTCCCTTAATAAAAGGGAAAAAGACCTACCAGAGCATCACGGCAGATATCCTTGATCCGATGATGAACAAGCCCGGAAAACTCTGGTATATCGGAATATTCATATCCGCATCTGCCCTGTTGTTTGGAGCTTTTATGATCTTCTGGACTGGCTGGCATGGGATAGGTACCTGGGGACTAAACCGGACTGTCGGATGGGGATGGGGAATCACCAATTTTGTCTGGTGGATAGGGATAGGTCATGCAGGCACCTTTATCTCGGCCATCCTTTTGCTGTTCAGACAAAAATGGAGAACCAGCATCAACCGATCGGCCGAGGCCATGACCATTTTTGCAGTGATCTGTGCCATGTTATTTCCGATTATACACATGGGCCGGCCCCTGCTGGCTTTTTATATTTTCCCCTACCCAAATACCAGGGGCATGTGGGTGAATTTTAATTCTCCCCTGGTCTGGGATGTTTTCGCCATTTCTACTTATTTCACCGTCTCTCTGGTATTCTGGTACGTCGGACTCATACCGGATATCGGGACTGTCCGTGATAAAATCAAGTCCGGGTTCAGGAAAACGGTTTATAAGGTCCTGAGTTTTGGCTGGAAGGGATCCGCCAGGCACTGGCATAGGCATGAGGTGACTACCCTGGTACTTGCTGCACTGGCTACTCCCCTTGTACTTTCAGTTCATAGCATAGTCAGCATGGATTTCGCAACCTCAGTTATTCCCGGATGGCATACCACCATCTTTCCACCATACTTTGTCTCCGGGGCCATATTCTCAGGATTTGCCATGGTGCTCACCCTTATGATCATAACCCGTAAGGCTCTCCACCTGGAGGATTACATCACCGTGAGCCATGTGGAATCGATGAATAAGATCATTATTGCTACCGGATCTATTGTTGGACTGGCATACATAACCGAACTTTTCATTTCCTGGTACTCCGGGGTGGAGTATGAACATTATGCCCTCATGAACCGGGCGACCGGGCCTTACTGGTGGGCCTACTGGATCATGATGACCTGCAATGTCATCTCTCCGCAATTGATGTGGATTAAAAAGTTACGCACCAACCTGGTGTTCACCTTCTGCCTGTCTATTGTGATTAATATAGGAATGTGGTTTGAACGTTTTGTGATCGTGGTAACCTCATTGCACAGGGATTATTTGACCTCAAGCTGGACCATGTACAAGCCCACAATTGTTGAGGCTGGACTCTTTATCGGGACCCTTGGATTTTTCTTTACTGCTTTCTTTTTATTCATCAGGGTATTCCCGGTCATTGCCATTGCAGAAGTAAAATCTGTTGTGAAAACCGCGGGTGAAAATCCACCTAAAAAAGACTAAACAATGGAAAACAATAATTTTATAAGCGTTTTCTTTGATGATGAGAAACCATTGCTTCAGGCTGTGAAAATTATACAGGATAGCAATGAGAAGATCATCGATGTATTGACTCCCTTCCCTGTTCATGGATTGGATAAAGCCCTGGGCATGAAACGAACCAGTATCCCCATGATAGGATTTATTTTTGGAGCCCTGGGTGGTTTACTGGGATTCATTTTCCAGGCATGGGTATTCACCGTTGACTACCCCCTGGTCTTTGGAGGAAAGCCATATCTTTCCGTGCCATCCTTCATACCAGTCACCTTTGAATGTACCATCCTGTTTGCAGCACTTTCCATGGTCGCTGCCTTCCTAATTAAATCAAGGTTGAAGCCAAAGAAGGACTTTGACCCAATTGACCCCGGGATAACCGATGACAAGTTTGTGATCCTGGTTAACGCCGCGGGTGATGAAAAATCCACCAGGGATAATATTAAATCAGCGCTTGCTGGAATTCAAAACATAGAAATAAAATAATCAGAAAATCTTCAGCTATGGAAGAGCAATTCAGTTTTAAGAAACAATATCGCAACATACTGGTACTTGCAGCAGCAGGGGGACTACTTATCTCCCTGGCGGCCGTTTTCATTTTCAAACCGGATGCCTCCAGGGTCTGGGCCAATGTGCTTTTGAATAACCAGTATTTTCTTGGGATTGCCTTAGGAGGAGCATTTTTCCTGGCGGTTCACAGGATCGCCTGGTCAGGATGGCATACGGCATTACAAAGACTGCCCGAATCCATGACGACTTTTCTCCCCATCGCATTCCTGCTGATGTTGCTTGTCTTTTTTGGCATGCATGACCTGTATCACTGGTCGCATTACGAGGGCTACGATGCTGTACTGGAGGGCAAGAAAGCCTGGCTGAATCAACCTTTCTTTTTTGCCAGGATGGTCCTCTATTTTGCAGGCTGGATAAGTTTGACCTGGATGATGAGGAAGAATACCAATTTTCTGATGGATTCAGCCGATATTAAATATCATAACCGGAGGAAGGTTTACGCAGGCTTATTCCTGGTGTTCTATGCCATCACGGTATCGGCGAGCTCGTGGGACTGGATCATGTCCATAGATGCGCACTGGTTCAGCACGATCTTCGGCTGGTATGTGTTCATCGGGATGTTTGTGACCTCGATTGCCTTTATGATCCTGCTGATATGGTTCCTCAAAAGGGCAGGTTATCTGGCCTTTATCAGGACCGACCACATCCACGATCTCGGTAAATTTTTGTTTGCCTTCAGTGTCTTTTGGACATACCTGTGGTTTTCCCAGTATTTGTTGATCTGGTACGGGCATATCCCGGAAGAGACTGTTTATTATATACAGAGACATGAAAGTTTTCAGCTGGTCTTTTTCCTGAACCTGGGACTCAATTTCATCATTCCATTTTTCGCCATAATGAAATTGCAGTCAAAGCGGCAACTAAACTGGCTGGCCCTGATAGCTGCCATTGTTATGATCGGGCATTGGATCGATTATTACCAGATGATCATGCCCGGAGCAGCAGGAGAACATGCAGGCATTGGTGTACTGGAAATCTCAATGACTGTTTTATATGCCAGCCTGTTCCTGTTTGTAGTATTTCGTTCCCTGGCTTCCAAACCATTGATTGTCCAACATGATCCTTTCCTGGAGGAAAGCCTTCATTATGAATCTTAATATGCATGTAATGAGAAGATTAGTAAGAAATTCCGCATTTTTAATCCTTCCGGCTATATTATTTGGTTCCTGTGACAGGCACAGGAATATGCCTGGATATGATTTCATGCCTGACATGATTTACTCCCAGGCATATGAGGCATACAGCGAAAACCCTGTATTCCCTGACAGTATGACCCAACAGGTTCCTGTCTCTGGTACCATGCCGCAGGATTTGGTCGCATTCAGGTTCGATGTGTTCCCGGAAAACAGGTTACTGGCTGGACAAACACTGTTGAGCAGAGAGCAGATGGCCATGAAACATGTTTTTGAAGGAAAGAAGCTTTATACCACTTTTTGTGTTGTCTGTCACGGGGAAACCGGGAAGGGTGACGGATTCCTGAGTACCAGCGGTAAACTTCCCGTAAAACCTGGGGACTTGACCCAGGACAGGTTAGTGCAGTCCTCTCGTGGAGAATTATTTCATGTGGTTACGGTGGGATATGGATTGATGGGTGCATTTGGCCCTGTTCTTTCAGAAAGAGACAGGTGGAAAATTATTGAATACATAAAGGTGAAGATCCAGGGACAGGAACTGGGTGCCCGGACCCTCGCCGGAGCCAATCCTGCCCTCTCAGAATCGTATGAAGATTTTGAAGCCCGTATCGCCAGTACTTTCCCCATGACAAATGGCCTTGGCCCGGTATCGAGTATTCAGCTGGGTGCCCTTAACCAGGCCATGGTGACTGAAGGTGCAGAGATCTTCAAGAATAAATGCTCCTCTTGTCATAAGCCGACCCAGAAATATGTCGGACCAGCACCCCTTGGCGTCCTGGACAGGAGAAAGCCCGAATGGATCATGAATATGATCCTGAATCCGGAGGAAATGGTTGAAAACGATCCGGTAGCGAAAGAATTACTTACCAGGTACCTGGCCCCCATGGCCAACCAGAACCTGACCCAGGAGGAAGCAAGGAAGATCCTGGAATTTTTCAGGACCCTGGAGAAATAGCAAACCAGATTTTATTAACTTTAGAAAGCAATTCAACAAAACATTTTTTTTCATTACTAACTACAAAAAATGGAGGTTTTATGGTTGATTCAAGTATTGTCCTTTGGGGACAAACAATCGCCTACAGCTTGTATTGTATTGTGATTCTCCTGGTCATGGGGTGGTTTGCACTCCGGATTACCAAGGGCAAGAGCGGTACAGTCAAGCCAAGGCTATTTTACATTTTCGTCGGTTTTCTTGTTGTGCTGGGAGTATCCTTGCACATCATTACTTACAACACCATTCCGTGGACACCAGTCGATCTGCACCGCGGAGATTACACCCCTGACAAAACATTTGAGATCACGATGCAGGATCACAAATTTATCCTGCCATCGGATAAGCTGATCATCAATTGCAATGAGCTGGTCGAGTTTGATGTTACATCCAATGACCTTACCTATGGATTCGGATTGTTCAGGCAGGACAACTCCATGCTCTTCCAGATGCAGGTAGTCCCCGGACACCGCAACGACATTCTCTGGGAATTCAAGAAATCCGGAGTTTATACCATACGTTCAACGGAGTATTCCGGTCCCAAGGGGATCCACATGATCGTAAAGGATGCAGTTGAAGTAGTGGGTTGTGATGAAACCGAAAAAACCAATTGATATGAGCTATATACAAACTTTAATGAACGGGGAACAGGGATTATTCAAGCCGAAGACCCTGACGCCCATGCAGAAACTAACCCTGCGGTTTGTTGTGGTTGGACTTGTGTACTATCTCTTTGTAGTTGTAGAAGGGATGATCATGAGGCTCTTTGAGATCAACCCGCTTCCTTTCGTGAGCGAGACGCAGTTTTTTGCTATCATGACAGCACATCCCCTTGTCGGAATCTTCGGATCAACCTACTCTATTGTATGTGGTGCTTTTCTTTTCCTGGTACCATTCCTGATGAAAAAACCATTGTGGAGTTTTAAACTGGCCAACTGGAATTTCCTCCTGATAGCCATTGGTACATTTATCTTCTGGGCCGCTGGGTTCATTGCCCATTATGCACCTTTGTATACATTGTACTGGCCCCTTCCCGCTGATTTCAGCCAGTTTAATCCCCTTGGCGGGGCCATATTTATACTGGGAATAGCCCTGATCATGGTGGGGACCGTATTCTTTGTGATCAATGTTTTCAAGACCATTGTCTATACACCCGAGGGATGGGAAAAACAACCTTCCAGAGCATTGCTGGCTTCAGCATTAGGTGTCAGTGGTGCTGAGAATATTTTCAGGAAGAACAAGAGAGAACATTTGGTTCCCCTTCCTGTAGCTGCCATTGCCCGGGGAACGGTTGACATGGCCCTTAATTCAGGAATTATCCTGTTCACCGGTGTCCTGATCCTGGTGTACATGGTCGCAGCTGTGCTGGGACATAACCTGGAAAATTCAGCCGTGGATGCCCTTCTCTATAAGAACTGGTTCTGGTGGGGACTAGACCTCATTGCAGATGGACTGGTACTGATCTTTGTGGCAGGGACATGGTATCTATTGGCTACCATGATCACCGGCAAGAAACTGTTCATGCAAAATATTGCCAGGGCCGCTCTCCTGCTTGAACTGGTTGTATCCTGGACAGTGTGGTCTCATCACCTGCTGGCGGACCAGGCCCAGCCTGCCATTTTAAAGGTAGTTTCGGGGGAATTTGTTACAGCATTTGAGTTGATTACCCAGGGACTGGCCTTTTTCATTGTCCTGGCCACCCTCTGGTCTGCGCGTCCTTTGAAGATGACCAATGAACTTAAGTTCCTGCTTGGTGGACTCCTGGGATTTGCGTTGGCTGTTCCGGCCGGGATCATGCAGGCAGATGTAGGGCTCAACCGCATCCTGCACAACACGCAATGGATTGTGGGTCCCCATGTACACGTAGCTGTGCTGATAGGTCTGACAATGACACTTTATTCAGCTGTATACATACTCTTCCCCATACTTACCAATGGTGCAAAATTCTATAGCCAGAAACTGGCAAATGTGCATTTCTGGTGCCACCTGATCGGAGGAATAGGTATGGGTGCCTTTATGGGGATGGCCGGATTGCAGGGAATGCTGAGGCGCACGCTCTATGTTGATGGTGAATTCAATACACTGATGATACTTGCGGCTCTTTCCGGAGCCCTCATCCTTATCGCCTTCCTGGCCTTCTTTTACAATATTGTAATGAGTGTCGGCATAAATGGAGTTATTGGAATATTTACAAGATCCACGCTGGACAAAAAGCAATTACTGCCTGAATCTGCCTGATTGTTTGGGGTAGATTTATTCACCTAGTTGAATAGGATATAATAAAACCAGGCCTTCTTTGGTGCTTGCACAAAAGTCAGCCTGGTTTTATTATATCCATTCAATGATTATTTTACTTCACCGCCAATAACCAGTCGGATACTGATCGAGTTGACCAGGTGAGCTCTTTAGCTAATAATGATTGACTATGAATTCCTTTTAATCTGTAATTTGTATCTATAATACATTAAGATACTTTTGAACATTCTCCTTTGAAAACTCACCCGTTTCCACCTCTCCATACTTATTAAGTACCGTCTCTTTTTGAAGGTCATTTAATGCCTCCTCTGCCATTGGGTATAAGACATTGTCTTCTTTGGAAATATGTTCTCTCAGTAAGTAGCCATATCGCCTTGCATTTCCTACTATTTTTTCTTTGTTGTTTTCATTCAGACCTTCTTCCAGACCTTTCACATAATTTCGGCCGGTTTCATGTTCATGCAGCATGACAGGAATGGGATTGCAATGCATATTCTCCAAATTTTCGAGCAACACTTTAAAAAGGATATCTTCTTCTTTTGCATGATGATACCTGTCGGCGTAATTTTTAATAAAGTCGATTGCTTCATCAAAAAATACCTTGTCAAGTTTCTTACCGTTTTCCAATTCTTCACATTCGGTTAACATAGCATCAATTAACTTTAATATATTTTGATGCTCGTTTGATAAATCTTCGGTTATATTTTTCATGATTTTTTTGATTTTGAGTGATTTTATCTGGAGAAAAATCTTTGTGAATATGGCACTCCCCTTCCCTGATCACCGTATTCCTTCCGGCTAATCGGTTACAGTTTTATTGAATGGTTTAATACTGCACTACCATCTAAAATTTTTTCGGATAATGACTTTATCGTCTCTGTTCTGACTATTTTATAAAAACCATCACGTATAATTATGTATTTTTCATGCAGAGGGCAGGGATGCTCATCATTACAACTTTTTAAGCCAAATCCGCATTTATGAAAACAGGCATCTCCCTCCATGACATGAATAACATCGTACAATGTCAGATCTGATTTGTTACCATTAAAGAAAAACCCACCACCCCGGCCTTTCATAGAGTCCAATAACTTATGTTTCGTTAATGTATGGAGTATTTTGGCAGAATAAGCTTCAGGTGCTTCAATCTCTCTGGCAATTTCTCCAACTCCCGGTCTTCTGGATTCCCAATTAATCAATTGGATAAATACAAGTGCACGTATGGCATATTCCGTACTTTTCGATATCATTCTTTGGTTTTATTTTGTTAGTTCATTTTCAAGAACAATCGCTTTTTTAAACAGGATATTGTTCTCCAAATGGATATGTCTGTGCAGGTCTTGTTCAAAATCCTTTAAGGTTTGATAGGTAACCTGGAATGTATTGCAACCGTCCGGGGGACAAGTGTAATTATTTGAGTGAGAGGATATTTTTTCAAATCGCAGCCCTTCAGTTTGATGCTCTTCTTCCATTAGATCAATAGTATTTCTTATTTTACCAAATTCCTCTTTGGGATTTAGCTTTTCTGCTTGGAATTTTGTCATTTTCCGAATGTATGGAAACAGGATCAGTTCTTCCTTTTTCATATGTGCACTCAAATTCCCCGCTGCCCCATCAAACAGTTCTTTTATATTAAATAGTTCCGGATGGTTAGCTCCGTGCACTTCACATAATTTCTGCAATTTTTCTTGTAGAAAGGGAATATTTTCGCTTACATAGCTGTGGTGTCTTTTCTCAATGTAATCGCAGAGTTCATCTAATGCCAGCCCATCAATATAATTTGAATCGGGGTCCTTCATTAAAACTACTGCTTCTAACTCGGGTAATAAGAGATCAATGTCAGTATTGGATTTTAGGCAAGCCTCTGCCAGAGAAATTCCGCCACCACAACAGAAGTCAATTTTATTTTTATCGAATACCTGCGCAGTTTTGAAATTTATTTTAACTATATCACCAATTCTTGTACCTGATGTAATTTCCATAATTACCTAATTTAAGATTTGATACAAAGATAGGAATATTTTTATATAATGATATAAGGATCATTTTATAGTTATATAAGGAAATAAATAAACCAATATCACTCTTAGCTTTCCTTTTTCTCATCCTCATCGCCTTCCTGGCCTTCTTTTACAATATTGTAATGAGTGTCGGCATAAATGGAGTTATTGGAATATTTACAAGATCCACGCTGGACAAAAAGCAATTACTGCCTGAATCTGCCTGATTGTTTGGGGTAGATTTATTCACCTAGTTGAATAGGATATAATAAAACCAGGCCTTCTTTGGTGCTTGCACAAAAGTCAGCCTGTTTTTTTTTATCCTTTGAATAATTACTTAACGTCACCGCCAATAACCAGGCGGATACTGATCGAGTTGACTAAATAGTCCAGCCTGGCTCCCGAATAGAATCCGAAATATTCCAGGCGGTAAGCGATGGAGGTTCCCATTTTATTCAGGTGGCGCCATTCTACCTCAAAATCAGTATGGTTCAACAGGTTAAGAGAACCAGCCTGCAGATTACTGTGCATATTGGAGATGATATCAAATGCGTGCAGGTCATGGTAATAAGTGTCTTCAAGTCCCTCGGGACGGGAGGCAAGCCCAATGAGTGAATTGGCCAGCTGGAACCTGAATTTTTGTTTTTTCGTGTTTTTGTCGAGGATTAACCTGGGACCGGCATCTATGAAAGTGAACCAGAAAACATGACCGTCTTCCAGTTCTGTAAATATCTGCAGGTAATAATTCATGGACACATAGGCACCCAGGTAAAGTGAAATATCATTATTATCCACCAGGGGCCATCCTCCGGCCAGGTCCAAGGGCTTGAAATGCAGGTTGATACCCATGGTTTCATCCCCCAATGCCGCTCCGACACCGAATGCTGCTTCATAACGGGAAAAGCCATAGATGGACTGCTTTAGCTGGTTGTAACCCAATGCGAAATTGGGTCCCATGAATACGTGGCCAAAAATGTTTTCATCCTTCAATATGAAAAACTGGGGTTCCAGGTAGATACTGGAAGAACTGTAGGATCTCTTCCTCTTCTGAGCAGCGATATCAGTTGGGATCGCAAACAGGGAAATAAATAATAAAAAAATAACAGTGTATGTCCAACTTCTCATTGCCATCCTTGCTACTTTTTTCTTATTATACGAAAAGGTCCTCGGTAGGGTTTCTATTTCATTCAGTAAGTAAATTTTCCCGTTCATCCAATTCTTTTTCCCTGATAAACATCCTTGGTTTAGCTTTGATGAAGATTTCTTAATAAAGCCTCAGCCATGAAAAAATTGCTGATTACATCAATCATATTGCTCGGCCCACTTTTCAGCATATTGTCCAGCACAGGATATGCTGCCAGCAATGATTTTACGCAAAGCATTCGGGGGATCGTTACGGATGCTGTAACAGGATATCCCCTGATCGGGGCCAATGTCATATTGTTAAATTCAAATCCACTGGTGGGGACGATCACCAATGAGAACGGCCATTTTGAACTTCTTGCCATACCCATTGGCCGTCAAAACCTGGAGGTTAGCTATGTAGGGTATTACAATAAGATCATCCCGAATATCCTGCTGACATCCGGAAAGGAGGTTGTTTTGCAAATCCGACTTGAGGAAAAAGCCATTGAAATGGAAGAGGTTGTTATAAAAGCCGGCAGGAGAAAGGACCAGGCCATAAATGAAATGGCCACCGTAAGCGCCCGTACATTTTCTGTTGAGGAAACAGAACGCTTTGCCGGCAGTCTGGGGGATCCGGCCCGAATGGTTGCCAATTACGCAGGCGTAATGACCCAGAATGATTCCAGGAATGACATTATTATCCGCGGGAATTCTCCCATCGGCGTGCTCTGGAGGATGGAAGGGGTTGAGATCCCCAATCCCAATCATTTCGGGGCATTGGGAACCACCGGGGGACCCGTAAGCATGGTAAACAATAACTTGCTGGCCAATTCTGATTTCCTGACTGGCGCCTTCCCTGCAGAATACGGCAATGCTACCGCCGGGGCTTTTGACCTGAACCTGCGGTCGGGCAATAACCGAAAAACTGAATTTACGGGGCAGATCGGGTTTAATGGCTTCGAGGCAGGGGTTGAAGGACCTTTCCTGTCAATGCAAAATGGGCAGAAAGCGTCCTACCTGGCCAATTTCAGGTATTCTACCCTGGAAGTCATGGATAAACTGGGATTTAATTTTGGCACCGGTGAAGCCATTCCCCAGTATAAGGACCTGACTTTCCTGGTAGACCTGCCCGGAACCAGGTTGGGCAGGTTCAAGGTATTCGGACTATGGGGGGACAGTTTTATAAAATTGGGCCGGGAGGTTTCAGATTCTTCAGACAATATTTACTCCAACCGTGGATTGGCAACAGATTTTGGTTCGGGGCTGGCTGTCCTCGGTATGTCACATACCTACTATTTCAATGAAAAAACCAGGATCAAATCCACACTGTCATACCAGCAGACCAATTCCACAACAGTCCTGGATTCTGTCCAGCAGGATATTCCTGATGTCCCTTTCCTGAGAAGCAGGCAGCAAGAGGACAAATGGTCGTTCAGCACACAGTTCAGGCAAAAGATCAATGCCAGGAACAACTATGGTTTTGGACTTGTCCTTGATAACTTTATTATCGATTACATTGACAGCCTTAACCATCCCGATTACGGGGAGTTTATAACGCGTGCCGATGTATCCGGTCAAATGGCTATGGCAAGGGTATATGGACAGTTCCAGCATCGGATAGGGGAAGACTGGACCACCTATGCAGGACTTCACCTCCAATACTTTGGATTGAATGATGAGATTGCCTTGGAACCCAGGCTGGGAGCCAGGTATAAACTTAATAACAGGAATACTTTTAACCTGGGTTTTGGTTTGCATAGCCAAATCCAGCCCAAGGTCATTTATTTTGCCCAGACATGGGACAGCATTTCACGGACCTATCACAGAACCAACGAGGACATGGCTTATACCCGCAGTGCCCATTTTGTACTGGGATATGACCACCTGTTCAACCATGATTTCCGGATCCGCATGGAGACCTACTACCAGCATCTGTACAATGTTCCTGTAAAAGAATCTTTCCCTGAATTTTCAATGGTCAACGCGGGAGATTTTTTCGGTTTGCCCATGGAGGACAGCCTGGAAAACAAGGGAACGGGTCAGAACTACGGAATAGAACTTACGGTAGAGAAATTTCTAAGTAAGGGATATTATTTTCTGTTTACAGCCTCTTTGTTCGATTCAAAGTACAGGGGGGCAGATGGAAAAATCAGGAATACTGCATTTAATGGTAATTATGTGTTCAATCTCCTGGGGGGGTATGAGAGGAAGTTGGGCAAAAACCTGAGGCTGACCCTTGACCTGAAAACTGTCTGGGCAGGTGGCCGCAGATATGTGCCCATTGACCTTGAGGCGTCTATCGGTGCCGGGGAGGAAGTGAGGGACTGGAGCCGGGCCTATGAAGACAGGCATAATGATTATTTCCGTACCGATTTCCGGGTTGGGGTCAGGTTGAACGGGAAAAGAGCCAGCCAGGAATGGGCAATCGACCTCCAAAACCTGACCGGTTTCCAGAGCATCTTCATGCAGGGTTATGATATTCACAAGGAAGAGATCTACACAGTCTACCAGCAGGGCTTCATTCCCATGTTCCTCTACCGCATTCATTTCTGAAAAAATGTGTAGCTTAGGTAAAAATTCATCTGGGATGAAGATATTTGGCGTAAAGATCAGTCCCTACCTGATCATCCTGGTTGGACTCTTTATAACAGGGGTCTACCTGATTTCCAATGGGATTGATTCTCCTGCAAGGGGACTGATAAGCATGGGGCATGGTCTGGTCATGACGGCAGGAATATGGATAGGTTGTATGGTCATTGTACAGTACCTCTGGCATAGGTTCCCCTGGGAATTCCATCCCGTAAAACACCTGATTTGGGAGCTGGTATTGATCACAGCCTGGACCATATTGTATTCATACACCATCTATACCCTTGAGCGCTGGACCAAAACCTTCATGCATGTGGAAGATCTCTTCATGGAAGCCTTTGTTACATTGCTTATCACCTACCTGATCACCGCCATCCATGAACTGGTCTTTTTTTACAAGCAGTGGAAACATCATTTCTCAAAATCTGTAAGGTTGGAAAAGGATAATATTCAGGCCAAGTATGAAACCCTGAAAACGCAGATCAATCCACATTTCCTGTTTAACAGCCTGAACAGCCTGACAAATCTTGTAGATGAAAACGAAGCTGCGGTAAAGTACATAGGGGACCTGTCTGATTTTTTCAGGTATATGCTGGGAAGCCGGGATAAGGAACTGGTGCTGGTACGCGAAGAAATAAACCTGCTTAAAAAATACATCCATCTCCAGGAGTCCAGGTTCACAACCAACCTGGACATTGAAGTAGATGTCCCGGAAAGTTTTTACCATTATGCCATTCCCCCTCTGGTATTACAAATGCTTGTTGAAAACAGCATCAAGCATAACATAATATCCCGGGATAAACCACTAAAGGTTTCTATCCGGACAGAGGGTGAGAGCCTGGTCGTCGAGAATAACCTGCAGATAAAATCGGGGATCAACAGTACAGGCCAGGGATTGAGGAACATCACGGAGCGATACAAACTTTTTACAGCACGGGATGTAGAAATAACCGAGACTTCAACTATCTTTAAAGTAGCTATTCCGCTCCTGACCATTGAGTTATGACAAGGACCCTGATCGTCGAGGATGAAGAACCAGCAGCAGCCAGGCTGGAGAAATTACTGAAAGAGGTTGAACCCGGCATACAGCTGCTGGATGTTATTGACAGTGTTGAGGCTGCCGTCAAATGGTTTGAAAAGAACGAATCCCCTGATCTGCTTATGCTTGATATACAACTGGCAGATGGACTCAGTTTCGATATATTTAAGCAAATAAAGGTTGAAAGCTTTGTGATTTTTACGACTGCTTATGATGAATATGCCATCAGGGCTTTTGAATTGAACAGCATTGATTACCTCCTCAAACCGGTCGATCCGGACAAACTGCGAAATAGTATCCGGAAATACCGGGAACTCGCTGGCAGAAACCATCAGGTCAACATAGAGACCCTGATGGAGGCATTGGAACATAGGAAATCCAGTTTTAAAAAACGTTTTGCCGTCAATGTCGGCAGCAAGATCATATCGGTTGAAACCCGCTCAGTGGCTTATTTTTATTCCATGGAGAAGAGCACTTTTTTATGTACCAATGGTAATCATCACTACCCACTGGATTTTTCCCTGGAGCACCTGGAACAACTGCTGGATCCCGAGTTGTTTTTCAGGATCAACAGGCAGGTGATCATACAGTATAACAGCATAGAAAAAATACATATTCTTTCCCGGAGCAGGGTAAAGGTGGAAACCAATCCACCGGCCCATGAGGATTTGCTTGTTAGTACAGCCAGGACCCACCCTTTCAGGTTATGGCTTGACAGGTAAATCGATGACATGCAGGTCATGTTATGTGGATAAAGTTTTAAAACGAATAACTCAGCCCGGGACTTCATCAGGTCCGGTTTTTTTATCCCCTTGAAATAAACATATATAAAGGCCAGGGTGTGACTCATCAATTTTTACTAAGTAAAAGGTTGATAAATTAGGAAAAGCTAAGAGATTCTTGCTAAATTTGGCTAAAGGCGATTTTGTAAATGGTAATTAATATCGCTGCCATACGAAGTACCTGTTAATTGATAGTATAAAATTTAAACGAATTCTTATTTTTGTTCAACCTGGATTTCAAATCTCCCAGGTTGAATTAGTAATCCGGTAAATTTTCATAGTATGCAGGAGCAAGAAAAAATTTTGGTAATCCATGATACTCTTTATCCAGAGATAAATGAAAGTTTCAAGTCCTGGCTGATAGAGTTCCAAAATAATTTGAAGTCTGCGGTTAACAGGACTACCGGACAGCCCAAAGAATTTGTGCTGAGCCTGGACCTCATGGAATATGCCGAGCAGATTCCTGACCTCAGGCCTGAAGAGTTTGATTATTACCTGATATTGATTCATGACGAAGTTAGCAGAACGGATAACCTGAAAAGACAGTTTGACCAGCTTCTGGATTACCTGCGTAGTTTACCCAGACATCTACAGACCAAGAAAACTACGCTTATTTTCCTGAAAGAATCTCCATTGGATCATGAAATCTTACAGATCCATATTGAGAAGGTGATCAAGTTTTATTCCCAGAAAGGATTCAACCTGTACAATCAGACTGAATTGATGAGTTCTGCTGACAAAGATTATTGGGTGAAGATATTGGATGTGATTGATCTTATCTCACACCAGGCTGAACTGAAGTCAAAAAGGCGGTCAGTAAAAAAACAGCCCATTATTGCCTATATAGGCAGAACCACACCAGACCTTGAAGGTCAGCGTGAGATCCTTACGAATGAATTGAATAAACTTGGCATTGAGACCCTACCCGATTCCAATGATATTAAGTGGGCTGATATGACAGAGGATATATTAATTGACCTGCTGGATGTTTCAGAGCTGATTATTCAACTTGTAGGTGGTAAATCAGGAATGGCCTTAGACGATTCGGGCAAACCGGATCTTGAGATAGAGTATGATATCATTACCCGTTTCATGAATGGAGAGACCAGTCGTAATATTGGCAAACAAAAATCCCGTTCTCGTGTGATCTGGCTTCCTGACAGCATAGATATACAGGATATTTTTCAGGAGAAGTTAATTGAGAAGGTCCGAAAACAGATTGGATACTCAGGCTGGGATACTGAATTGATCACAGGATCTTTTGAACAGCTTAAGGAATTTGTACTGAATATATTAAAATCCAGGATTGCCTATAAGGTATCTCTGGCAGAACGTACCCTGCAAAACAGCATCTACCTTGTACATGAGAAATCCGTTTACCAGGATGCCCTGGATGTCGCTTCTCAGCTACGCAACTATCCCATTGATGTGGTGCTGACGCATGACCTTCACCTGCAGGAACATTTCATCAGGTCACATCATGAAACTTTACAGAACTGTGATGCAGTACTGATACATTATGGCTTGAACAATGCACAGTGGTATGAGAGTACCATCAAGGAAATAGTAAAAATCTCCAAGACACAGCGAAAGAGGCCCTTTGCCTTCCAGGCTGTTATAAGTGATAAAGAACCCATACTGCATTTACCAAAGTATAATGAATTCCTGTATTTAAAAGTCTCTGAATTAACAGGCCAGGATTTCTTTAAGAAATACCTTAAAAAAATGATAGGTTAGCATGGTAAAGTCTGTATCTATAAATCCCAATTCCGGGAATAATGAAGTCCAGGAAATCAAGAATCCCTTTCCTGGTCTCCGTGCCTTCAATTTTGTGGAGAAGCATCTGTTTTTCGGAAGAGACGGACAAAGTGAGAAGGTGCTGGAACTATTAACTTCAAACAGATTCATTGCCATTATCGGACCATCAGGAAGTGGGAAATCCTCGCTGATTAATTGTGGTATCATCCCCCAATTGTACGGGGGGTATCTGTATGAAGCCGGATCAAGGTGGAAAATTGCCAGGATGCATCCGGGATATTCTCCTATTGAGAGCTTATCGATCACCCTGACAGAATCTTTTGCAAGTCCCGATAAAAAACCGGAACAGATTGAATCAGAAACCAACCTCAATTATGTTCTGTTTACCAAGAAAGCCTTGGAGATCAGTACGCTGGTTGGTAAGATTGATAATTACCAGAAGGAAAATATATTAATTTTCATTGACCAGTTTGAGGAGTTGTTCAGGTTTACTGCAGGGATTGATAATACGAACCAGGATATTGATGAATCTCTCTTACTGATCAACCTGTTGGTAGAGGCCCTTAAGCAGGATAGGGTGCCGATTTATGTCGTTATCTGTATCAGGTCGGATTTTGTGGGGAACTGCTCCAACTATCAGATGCTGACAGAATATATCAATCTCAGTCATTACCTGGTACCTCAAATGACCCGGGAGGCGTACAGGTCTGCTATCCTTGGTCCCACATCACTGACAGATGCGCAAATCAGTCCGGATGTTTTGCAGGAGATATTAAATCACATTGGAAACAAGCCTGACCAGCTTCCTGTGCTTCAGCATTTAATGATGCGCTTGTATAATTTCTGGAAAGCCAATAAAAAGACGGACCAACCAATCAATATTTATGATTATAAGGCAGTTGGCGGATTGGAGGAAGCAATTTCGCTTCATACCGAGGAGCTATACAATGAACTATCAGAAGATGAAAAGATAGCTTGTAAAAAGATCTTTCAAACAATCACTGAATCCGGGGGAGATAACAAAGGGATAAGAAGACCTACTTCCATTGCCAATATTCTCAGGATATCAAAATGTTCCCGGGAAGACGTTTACAAGGTGGCCAATCTCTTCAGGGCCGAAGGGAATTCTATTATCACTCCGGATATCATTGAGGAGCTTTCTGATGAAACGGTACTGGATATTTCGCATGAAGCTGTGATGCGTAACTGGAAGCGTCTGAAAAGCTGGATTGAAGAGGAATCAGATGCTGTACAGCTTTATCTGCGGCTGATTGATGCATCCATGTTATACCAGTCTGGGAAGACCGGTCCGTGGCGGCCTCCGGAATTATTCCTTGCCATCTCCTGGAGGGATAATTTCCAGCCCAATGAAGTGTGGGCCTCACAATATCATCCAGCTTATGTGCGCAGTATGAAGTTCCTGGAGATAAGTGAGGCATCTTATAAGGAAGAGGAGGCATTGAGGGAAAAAGCCAGGGGAAGGGAGATCAGGAGGACCCGCATGTTTGCGGTTGTCCTTGCCATTGCGGCTATTGTTTCGGTAGTGTTTATGATCAACAGCATAAAACTGAGAAAAGTAGCTGACGAAGCACGTATTGAAGAGGAAGAACAGAGGAAAATTGCTGTAGATGCTGCGCTGGAGGCTCGAAAAGCAACTGCGCTGGCTAACCAGTATAACGCGCAATTGACAGAACAAAATATCAAAATCGAAGGCAACCTCATGGAAAGGACGGATGAAAGGGATGTTGCTGTAAAATATGCTGATGAAGCTGTACAGCAAACAGAAATCGTTGAGGCCAACCTTGCAGAGGTAAGTACTAACCTGGTTGAAGCACAAAGTGAGACTGATGCCGCACGTGAAGATGCTGCAAGAACAGAGAGGGCATCTCAGAAAGCCTACAGGGAAAATATTGGCCTTCTTTCCCAGACACTTGCAAGCAAATCACTTGAGATTACCTATGATAGTGAACTGAAAGCCCTTCTGGCGTATCAGTCATACAAATTTAATAATCAATATGGCGGACTCCGAAACCAGGCAAATATTTACCTGGGATTAAGGAACGCGTTAAAGGACCTTGATGTCAGGTATGAAATCATATACCC